>DQHT01000046.1 GCA_003531115.1 Bacteroidota bacterium
GGATCATGGTGGAAGAAATGTGGCCGAGGTATGGATCCTTTCCGGGTTTCAACCCCATCGTGGAATTATCACTGACCTACCACAACAATGTTGTGGGACCTAACGGGCAACGACAGGCGATGTTCCTGGAAAATGTTCCCGGGCTTGCGGAAAGAATACTGAGAAATTTTGGGCTCTCGGAAAATGACTGTGCGCTGGTGGTCTCTTCGAGCGGGTGCAATGTTGTTCCAATTGAAATGGCAGAACTCTTTCAAAAGAAAAAAATCAAGGTCGTTGCCCTGGTGACCAAAGACCACGCACTGGCGTCTGTCAGCAAACGGGCCGATGGGAAANNCGGGAAAAAACTTACCGACTTTGCAGACCTGGTACTCGACAGCGGGGCCCCCATGGGGGATTCCATGGTGAGTATCGAAGGACTGGAAACACCGGTATCCCCGGGATCAACAGTTGGGGGAATACTGATCGTTAACAGTATAAAAGCGGAACTGGCTAATTTGCTTACAGAGGCAGGACAGCCTCCCAAAGTCCTTACAGCATCCGTACTGGTAGGTGATCAGAAGGCCAAAGAGCTGTTTGAATCTGCCTACGATGAGCACGCCCACCGGATCGCCACGCTTTATCAAAATGCGGGTAAGGATGCCCGTTAGAAATTCATCTGCCGGTTGGACGTTTAATATTACAAATTAATGCGGCTAACCAAAAAATGACTGATTATAACATGCAGCTTTAATATAATAATATGCAAACCATTCCCATACGTACTACGGTTATCGGCAGCTATCCCTTTCCGGGCTGGTTGGAATTCGCTTCGCGGAATCTTGACAAATTCGGCCCTGCCGATATGGACGAGATGATCGAAGATGCCGTGATCGCTGCTATCCATGACCAGGTAAGTGCAGGACTTGATGTGATCACCGATGGTGAACAAACAAGGCTTGACTTCAACCTTTCGTTTTATGGCTACATCGAGGGGATCGTAAATAACGAATCGGAGACCAGGAAATTTGGTCCCCCGGCCCACGACCAGCGGGGTAAGTACTCTATCGATGGAGACCTGAAGGCTCCTCAGGGACTGGGTGCTGTAAATGAATTCCGACGCCTGAAAAAGCTGGCACCGGCAGGACCCACGCTGAAAGCCAGCATTCCAGGCCCTTATACCCTCAGCGGAAGGCTCCTTCCAAATGAAAGGTATAAAGACCGGTACGAAATCACTGAAGCTCTCCTGCCTATAGTCCGGACCGAACTGGAAAGCCTGGTGGCAGAAGGGTGTACTGAAATTACCGTAGATGAACCATCCATGAGCTGCTATGCCTACCGGGAAGACACCAAAAGATTCGTGGATATTTTTAACAGGACGGTCAAACCCATTACCGGCAAATGCAATCTCAGTACGCATATGTGCTTTGGAAACTTCAAAGGTAGGCCCGTAGGATACCGCAGTATAAAACCCATGCTGCCGGATTTTCTCGAACTGGATGTTGACGAGATCCATATTGAAATGGCTAACCGTGAATTCGCAGAGATAGAACTCCTGAAGCCCTTCGCAGAAAAAATGAATGTTGCTGTAGGAATAATTGATGTAAAGAATTACTACATAGAAACAGAACAGGATGTCATGGAAAGGATCAAAAGATGCCTTGAATATATCCCTGCTGAAAAATTATCGGTTGCGCCTGACTGTGGTTTAAGCCAGACGGCGAGATGGGCATCGCGCCAAAAACTGGTCAACCTGGTCAAAGGTGCAAAAAGAATAAGGCAAAGCCTTTAAGAATATGATGAACCTTATCCCGGCATATAAAAAAGGCGAGGCCCTCGTTGCTGAAATGGACAGCCTGCTAAATGACGGCGACCGGCTTCATCTCTGGTGGCTTGGCCAGAGCGGCTTCCTGCTCCAATGGAATGGCAAACGGATGCTGATCGACCCCTACCTGTCGGACAGCCTTACCAAAAAATATGCAGACACCGACAAGCCACATATCCGGATGAGTGAGCTCGTAGTAAAGCCCTCCCTGCTAAGGAATATTTCAGTGGTAAGTTCCAGCCATAATCACACCGACCACCTCGATGCCGATACCCTGTTACCCCTCATAAAAAATAACCCCGGGATCATCTTTCTTATTCCGGAAGCCAATCGTGACTTTGTCGCCAACAGGATAAAATCTTCGCGCGAATTTCCTGTAGGAATAGATGCCGGGCATCAGCTAACCCTTGGGCAGATCAGGTTGCATGGCATTCCTGCCAAACATAACGAAATAGAAAAAGATGAAAAGGGACGTCATCGGTTGATGGGTTACGTGATTGAAATGGGTAAATGGAAGATCTATCACAGCGGGGATACTTTATGGTTTGATGAACTTGTTCCACTCCTCAGTCCATTTAGAGTGGATATCGCTATTCTTCCTATAAATGGCAATGATCCTTCCAGGAAGGTTGCCGGCAACCTAGATTGCCGGGAAGCAGCACGACTGGGACAGCAGATCGGTGCGAAAATGGTGGTCCCCTGCCACTATGATATGTTTACGTTCAATACCGCCGACGTCAATGAATTTGCCCAGGAAGCAGAATCTATCGGGCAGGCCTACACGATATTAAGGGGTGGTGAGCAACTTACCCTTGTCTGAACTTCCACTTTTGGGTAGAAATATTTTTATCCCGCATTTCATTCTGACAAAAATGATTACGGCGGATGCGAGGGTCAGCAGTCCTATAAAAATTATTGATGCATTAATGCTGAATAAGTCGGCAATTACTCCTGTAAGAATGGCCCCGATGGCATATCCCAGGTCCCTCCACAATCGGAATATCCCGATACTTTTTGCGCGGTCTTCCGGATGCGTATTTTCAGCAACAGTAGCCAGGAAGGTAGGATACACCATCGCAGTTCCCCAACCAAGAAGAGAAGAAAGTGCAACAAAATGAAACATGGTTTCTGCCTTTACAAAAAGCAACAGCACCAGGGCCTGAAGCAACATGCCAAGGTAAAGCATATTCTTTTTGCAGAGGCGGTCGGCCATTGCTCCTGTAACTAATTGTCCTAAACCCCACACAGCCGGGTATACAGCCGTGATGATACCCACTTCACCCAGTGTAAACCCCCTGGATGACAGCAGTATCGGGAAGATCCCCCAAACCATTCCATCATTCAGGTTATTGATCAACCCGGCCTGTGTTACAGACCCCAGATTTTTATCCTTCCAGGTGGTATCCGCAAAAATATTTTTCAACCTGGGCACCACGCTCTCGGATGTTTCCATCGCCACATGGTGTTTGGTATCTTTTATTAAAAAAATACTTCCCAGCAAACCAAGAACAACCAATAAAATTCCTACATAAAAAGGATAAGGCCTTATGCCGTACTCCCCGGCAATATAACCGGTAAGAAAGGCAATGGCGGCTACGGAAATATAGCCGGCAAATTCATTGAGACCCATCGCCAGGCCGCGCTGCTGTGGCCCGACCAAGTCAATCTTCATGATCACCGTTGTAGACCAGCACAAGCCTTGANNCCCATGGCAAAACCTCTTTGCTTTTCTCCAACAAGGTCTATTTTCATGACCACCGTACTGCTCCAGGCAAGCCCCTGGTTGATTCCCAAAAGAATATTTGCTGCTATGATCCAGTTCCAGGATGGAGCGTACATGAGCATGAACGGAATAGGAATTCCCACAAGCCAACCCGCCACCAGCAGGTTTTTCCGGCCAAAGCGGTTAGCAAGAGCACCCGTGTAATAATTGGTAATGGCCTTGGTAATACCGAATACAATGATGAAGGAGAGAATGGCCGTCCTGGCTGCAATTGAAAATTCCGCTTCCGCAATTTGCGGAAGAATGGATCGCTCGAGGCCAACCATTCCGCCTACGAATCCGTTGATAACCACCAGCAGAGCAAACTGTTTCCAGTTTTCTTTCAGACCCAGTTGAACTTTTTTCATCAGGACACCTGTTTTAGTTTCCAGTCAACATACCCATCCTCCATCCGGATGGCTTTAAACTTTTTGCTGTTAAGGAACTTCACCGCCTCCTGTGCCATTACGCAAAGTGGCCCGCGGCAATAGGCAACAATAGTTTTATCCTTAGGAAGATCCTTAAAACGCTTCTTCAATTCAGGAAGAGGAATGGAGATGGCATTCCGGATATGACCCGATGCATATTCATCCGGTGGACGGACATCAATAAGCATAATTTTTTCCTTTCCTGATCGCTTCATCAATTCTTCCAGCGTGATAGATTCCAGCGAATGGCTCTCCTCGTTGTAATCCTGAAGTACCCGGTCAATCTCCGCATAGCGGGTGAATCCCAGGTCTTTCACGGCCGATACAAGTCGAAGCACATGGTCATCCGCTACCTGGTAAAAGATGAAATTACCCTGGCGCCTGGCCTGGACAAGCCTTGCAACTTTCAATACCTGTAAATGCTGGGATGTACTGGCCACCGACATATTGATCTCCCTGGCCAGTTCCTCCACCGACCAGCTTTTCTGGGAAAGCAGGTCAAGCAATTCCATCCGCTTTGGATTGGAAATAGCCTGGGTGATCCGGGATAGCTCGCCATACACTTTGTCTTTAAGTTCGCTCGATGCCATAGGAGTAAAATATGGACAAATATAGAACTTTCCATTCTATTCAATAACTTAATTGAATAGTTGAATTCGATATTAACAAAAATCAATGAAGATCAGTTCCAGATCTTTTTCAGCCTGGAATATTCCACCGATTTAAGCATGAATCCTTCATTGGATCTTATATGCATTTCAGTGACAGGGATATTTGGAAAAAACAACGAGGTCATAGTAGTTAGTCCCCCATCGGCAAAGAGTTCTATGGAAGCCTGGTCCAGAATGACAGTCAGATCCATTGCCTGGCCGGAAGAAATACGAGGTGCAAGCTGTTTTTTGGCAAAGCCTTTTTCAAAAGAAACTTTTCCCGACCGCGTCCTGTCGATAAAATAATTCCTGGTTGCCGCATCATATCCTATAACAATTTCTTCTCCCTCGGTATTAGAAAAACTGAGTGTGAAGGATTTTAAACTATCTGAGCGGAGAACCAGGCGGGCCGCTCCATTTAACTTACCGGTCTTCTCAGACAGCAGGAGATCCGTTCCATCCAGGTTCTCGAATATAGAAGCTTCTTCGTTCAAAACATCCAACTCTTTCACCGGGAGGGATCTCAGGAAATATTTCTCACCTGTTTTTACCAGGCTAAGCTCCCGCGCAATGGTGGCAGCTCCCCTCCATTTTTCAGTTGGAACAATGTTGGCATACTGCCAGTTGTTCATCCAGCCCAGAAAAATTCTTCGTCCATATTTTATATCCTGACAGGTAATTCCGGCATAATTATCTTTTCCATAATCGAACCACTTCGGTTTTTCACCGGTATATTCAAACTGATGTCCATCAAAATTTCCGACGAAATATTGTGTACCCGAACCGCCATTCAAGGTGCCGTTGTCGATGCTAACCGCCAGAACCCATTGAGTTTCATCCGAACCTTTTACTTCGAGCTTAAACAAATCAACACTTTCCCAAACGCCACCATGAGCGCCACGAGTTGTGCCGAAATCACTTTCGAAGGTCCAACTCAGCAGGTCGGGTGAAGAATAAAAAGCAACATGATCGCCCTTCGATCCAACCAGAATCCATTTCTTTATTTCATCGTTCCAGCTAATTCTGGGGAACCTGCATTTTTCCAGTCCTGAAGGGTTTGAATTTGGAAGGGATGGACTCTTTGTCCAGTTTTGTCCGCCATCGATGCTATACACCAGGGCTAAACTGCCAAAATCCACTACATTCTTTTGCAGCTCATCTTTTGCAGGTTCTGAGGCCAAAGCCACCCAGGGCGCTTTTCCATCTTTGCCTAATCCTGAAGTATTTTGGGCATCAACGACTACACTTGAGAACAAAATTCCTTCAGCACCTTCAGGCAAGTTCAGACTTTCATTCCTGTTCCAGTCAATCAGGTTTTCACTTGAAGCACGCTTCCATTCCAATTTCCCTGATTTTGAATTTTCTGGAATAACCTGGTAAAACAAATGAAACCGACCATCTTCAGAAACTAAACCCATGACATCACTATTCCACACTTTCCCGGGAGAAAAATGTACAAGCGGTTGGTACTTTTCCAGGGTTGCCGATAGTTTTTTCTGGGAGCACCCAAAACTTAAAATCAGAAGAAGGAAAATGATCGGATATTGTTTCATGGCCTGGCTGTTTTTCGATTATTGCGCAATCGATTTATTTAGGGCTGTTATCGAGTAGTTCCGGATAAACTCAGTTGCTGAATTACTCTGAACTTTGAAATCCCGGTACACATACTTCGGATAAAATAACGCAGTCATTACTTTTTCACCTTTATTTATAAATAGTTCGACCGACGATTTATCGACCAGCAGCTGAATGCTAATCTTGGTCGTTTGCGGGGTATATTTGCATGTGATATTCCGTTTAAACATAGGGTTGAAATCGACAATTCCTGAAGTACTCCGATCAATAACAAATTCGGAATTTGCTTTATTGTAGGTAATGGTCAGCTTTTCAAGTTCGTTGCCCATCGAAATTTCGTAATCATTGGCAAGCGAAACATCAAGCTCCATTTCAACCATGTAACTTCCGGTTGCAACGATATCGTTATTCACCAGACCAATGGATTTTTGAGGTGCAGAAACTGTTGTCGCCAGCTTTGCATCTTTCAATGCGTTTAGTTCATTTGCAGGCGTAAAATACAGGGTGTATTTTCCTGAATTATCGATCAGCTTTACTTCGCGCGGAACGGTTGTTTCGCCTCTCCATCCTATAGTTGGTGTGGCTCCCGCATAAACCCAGTTGCTCATCCACCCCATAAAAATCCGACGGCCATCTTTTTCCGGAATGTCGCTCCAAGTGACTCCAGCGTAATTATCGACACCATAATCGGCCCAAAGAATATCCTTGTTTTCGGCAGTGAATGATTTGCCGTCAAATTGCCCGATAAAGTATTGCGTTGAACTTCCGCCATTGGGCTCGGCAGTTTCGTTACCGCCCACACTTACAAGCAAAACCCATTTGCGGACACCTTTTTCATCGGTCAGTTCAAACAAATCGGGACATTCCCAAACACCGCCATGATAACCCTGATTGATCCCAAAATCGCTTTCAAACGTCCAGTTTTTCAAGTCTGGCGATGAATAAAAACTGATTTTATTTCCGGTTGCCAGAGCCATGATCCATTTATTCTGGCTTGCAAACCAGATTACTTTCGGATCTCTGAAATCGGGTACGCCTTGTGGGGCAAGTAACACAGGATTATTGGCATATTTTACCCAGGTTTGACCTTTGTCAGTGCTGTAAGCGATACTTTGTTTCTGACGCGAATCGGCACTGGTGTATACAGCAACCAAAGGAGATTCATTTCCGTTTTTGAAGCCGGAAGTATTTTTCGAATCAACGACAGCGCTTCCTGAGAAAATCATACCCAAATCGTCGGGATATAAGGCTATTCCTTTCTCTTTCCAATGAAACAGGTCGGTGCTGGTAACATGAGCCCAGTGCATTGGTCCCCAGTTTACACCATCAGGATAATATTGGTAGAAAAGGTGATATTCTCCATCATAATAAACCATTCCGTTCGGATCGTTCATCCAGTTTTTTACTGGCGAATAATGGTATAGAGGCCTGGTATCATGGTATTTCATCACCTGGCTTTCAGTTTCATCTGTATCCGGACTTTTTGCACAGCCGATCAATGCAAGGCAAACACCTAAAATAATTGCAGCAGAATATTTCATTTTTCTCAGGATTACCAGATTCGTGCTACTTCATGAAATTTCATCGAAATCAGTTTGACAGTTCCATCAGTAAAAAATTCGATGGTATTATCTTCAGGCGAAAAAGCGAACTGTTCGGAATAGGAAAATATACCCTGATTTGCAAATACTTCAAGTTGCCCCCAATCGACCAAAAGTTGTATTTTGATACGATTTGAAGCATCAGGTTTCAGCTCTTCATCGAGCAATACCTGGCTTTTTACATGGTAGGCAATTGTTTTATTGGCAATCTTGAACCCAAATTTTGTTGCTGAAGTGTTGGTTAAATCAAATTCGGCGGTCAGTTCGAATTTCTTTGATTTTACGTCTTTCAACGGATTTGCACCCGATATTAAAACAGTGGCATCCCAATTTTTTTCATTTTCGTACAAGGATGATATTTCCGCAATTGGATTTCGCGTTAATCGCATTTGTCCCGAATAGGTAACTAAGCCCAGCGAAACCGGGAAAGTCGCGTTTCTTTTCCAAACGGTTTCGCCCAGTCCACCGTTCCAATGATCCATCCATGCAATTTGAATGATCCGTTCGTCTTTGTTTGGAAGGCTTCCGCTTGCGAACGATTGTGCCGCATAAAAGTCATGACCTGAAGTCATAATCTGAAGTTTCTGACCTTCTTCGGGAGTAAATTTTGTACCGTCAAATTTTCCGACCAGATAGGAGCCATTGGCATCCATTAAAACCCATTTCATCGATTGCTTGTTTCCGTCGAGTGGCAGCTCAAAAATATCTGGGCATTCGAACCCAAAGTTAATGTTGCTCAGGAATGCCCAATGAATCAGGTCGGTTGACCCGTAAAAGGTAGTTCCGTTTTCGTAAATAGCCATAATCCATTTTGAACTGGGTCGATGAAAAAATACCCGCGGATCGCGCGGATCAGCACCTTTGGTTGGATTTGCGACCGGGTTTTGGGAATAATCGTGCCAGATTTTTCCATGATCGTTNNTCCTCGTTGGTTCCGGTAATTTTCCGAGAGGTCTCTCCTGTAACAACTACTGCGCTCCCGGAAAAAACCTCTTCTCCTGAAACATTTCGCAGAGCTGTTTCAGGTAAATACGATTTTTGGGGAATTAATGCTACCCCTTCGTCTGTCCAATGTAGCAAGTCGGCGCTTGTGGCATAACCACCATGCCTTACCGCTTCGCCCCATTGGTAAATCATGTGGAATTTTCCGCCCTGAAAAACCAGGCCATTAATATCGTTCATCCATCCGGAGCGGGGGCTAAAATGATATTGCCCGCGAAAATTTTCTTTGTAGTCAATGGTATTATCGTGAGGATAGAATTGTGCTATTGCCGGGAGGCTGGCTGTTAAAATAAGAATGAAAATCAGGTATTTTGAAAGTATGTTCATTGTAAAATGGCTTAGTGGTAATGTTAATATTTTGAGAAAAATTGGGCAGAAATTTCATCATTCCTGCCCAATTAGAATTCTTAATTTTTCAGTGACAGATAATCCAATGAGTTCTTGTAAAGCTTATTGATGTTGCTTTGATACATATTTAATCCTGAAGGATTTTTTTCACCTTGTGCATTTTGTTTAAACTCAATGCCTCCAATTCCGATGAAAATACCTTTTCCCTTAAATGTTGCAGTAGAATTCAATTCGAGGATTCCAGCCATCCAATAATCATGCATCCAGTCCCAGGTGCCCAGCCATTTCAGGTTATTCTTTTCGGTAAAAGCCTTGTAGGCAGCTTCGTCACCGTTACCTAAACTATAATGGGCAGCAACATCGAGAATAGCGTAATTGTGATCTTCTTTCCATCCGGAGCCAATTGCCGGGAAAGATTTAAAGCCACCGGCATCGGTAGTAAGCGGAATTCCTTTGAAGATTGGGTGAGTGCTGTTATCGTGTTTACCACCAACATTTACACCAATTGCCCAAGTATCCGGATTATCACCACCAGGGCCATCGCCAATAGCCATATTAAAAGTCTCGGTTAAGCGACCCATCGTCCAGAAATAAGCACAGGCATGGGTGTTCAGCAACAGGTCCCCGCCGTTTTTATAGTAATTGGTCAGGGCAGTCAAAACAGTAGCATCTTCGGCAATGGAAGGCAAAGCCCGGCCTGAGTCATAGTACCACCAAAGAACCCTAAATTTCGACACATCCACTTTTCCACTTTTAATATCGGCAAAGCTGACGTATTTTCCGTTGGCGTAATTGGTAAAGAACCAGTCGGCTGCTGCTTTTTCATCATCATCGGTTATAGTAGAGGCGCTTGCCGCTGTTCCCAGAAAGCCGATGAAAAATTCTTCTGAAACCGTTATGGTATATTTGCTGAAAACATCACCATTCACAAGAGTAAACTCAATGGGCGTAGTGAAATCCATATTCGAGGTAATTGCAGGTGTTAGTACTGCACCTTCAGCTAGTTTTATTACCGGACTCACTTTCGTTACATCAGTTCCATCGGGCACTTTCACCACAATGGTTTTGTTCTTTTCGTTGATAACACCTTTCACACCATTCACTGTAAAATCGCTAATGGTCACCGGCTGATCCAGAATCAACGACGTGGTATATTTGTCCTCGCACGACTGGAATAAGCCTGCAAATAAGGAAAGGATCAATGTATATTTTATGAAATTCTTCATTTTGCGTTAATTTAAAATTGTAATTTTCCTAAAAACCTACCATCCAACATTCTGTTTATACAAACCTTTACTAAAGTCGATCTGCTTTTGCGGAATCGGGAAACATTCGTGTTTCCCTTTGGTAAACTGACCGTCTTTCAGATATTGTTTTTTAGTCATTTCAACAGCGAAATATTTGTTCAAATAGTCGGCAGCAATTCCCCAGCGAACCAAATCAAAGAAACGGATACCTTCCATAGCAAATTCCATACGGCGCTCCCAGCGCATGGCAGTACGCGCATAATCTTTGGTCCAGATGCAGTTAACTCCCGGC
Organism: Bacteroidota bacterium; assembly: GCA_003531115.1. GTDB lineage: Bacteria > Bacteroidota > Bacteroidia > UBA8524 > UBA8524 > UBA8524. Next base: position 10,707 of record DQHT01000046.1, read on the forward strand.
TGATAGGTATCCATTTTGTAATTAGAAAGTGCATTTCCATTGGCGTCTTTCAATTTTGCCGCGCTGTTCAGCGCTCTGGTCCTGATTTCATTAATTATCGGAAGCGCTTCATTCTGGCGGCTCAATTCTATTAAGGCTTCGGCCTTCCACAACAGAACATCCGCAAAGCGAATAATGTCGGTATTTTTTGATGCTGCCATAAATGGCGGAACTTTCTGGAAACAGGCACATTTGTAATGTTGAACTTCTTTCATCGATGCGAAATGTCCATAGGTAACACCTGAACGCGACCATCCTTTTTGATAGATGAAGGTGGGATCGTATTTGTATGGTTTACCAGGGACAGCAAGGGTATGGTCAATGCGAACATCAAACGAATTCGTAGTGAAATCAGCGCCCTCAACAACATCTGAATTATTGAATGTATCAAACAATGGCAATCCGGAAGCTGGATCCGTTTTAAAAGAATTCATCAGGTTTTGGCTTCCAATATGGAACCCACAACAGCCATATTCGGGATTCATCGGGTAGTTGAGCATACTACCCCAGTCCAAACGACCTTTAGGCGTACCATCGTTGATAGAACGTTGAATGGCAAAAACCGATTCGGTGCTGTTTTTATCTTTTTCCCAAAGGAAATTGTATGCAAAATCGCTGAACAAGGCATATTTCCCAGAGTTGATGACCTGGTTGGTTAAAGTAACCACCTCGTTTAACAGCGATGAATTGATTGAAGTGACGTTGTTGTTATCATCCTGTTCGTACGCCATGAAAAGTTTCACTTTTGCCAGATAGGCCATGGCAGTGAACTTGTTCGGACGGCCTGCATCAGACTGGTTTTCTGACAAATTAGTAACTCCATCCTGAAACTCAGCGGCAATTTTTTCCCACAATTGTTTGCTGGTTAATGCCGTGTTTGAAACTGTTCCGAAGTCATTTCCTTCAATGGTTTCGTCAATCCATGGGATATGATTGAAAAATGTTTTCAGGAGAAAATATTGGTGACCTCTCAGAAAATGCATTTCCGCAATACGTTGTTTCTTGTTTGGGAAATCAGCGTCACTAATGGCATTTAGTCGTTTCAAAGCTTCATTACAACGGGAAACTCCTACGTAAAGTCGATACCACTTTGTGTCGAGCAATGGATTATTTGGCGTATTAATCTTGAAAAGTTCCATCCAGTTGAATTCCTGAATATCGCCTGTACCATCACCCCCTTTATAAGCATCTCCGCTGGTAATGTCGGCGTAAGGCCAAAGTGAGTTTGGGGCGGTATAATGATCATTGCCCAATTCGGCATAAGCTGCCATGACCATACCTTCAATATTTTCGGGTGTATTTAACTGATCGCTGCTTACCGATGCCTGTGGCTGAAGATTCAGAAAATCTTTTGTANNAACCCCTGGTATCCTTTATTGTAAACAGATTTTGTCCCTGGATGTAAACGCGGGCAGAAGATATTTTTACATAGTCCATGATCCGTTTGGGAATGGTGTAACCAAGCTGAAGGTTACGCAATTTTAAATATGAACCATTTTCAATAAAATAGGACGAATATCTGCTTTCATTGTTAGTGTCAGTAAGTGTCAACATTGGAATAGTTGAGCCGGTGTTTGTTGACGACCATGCATCCAACGTTCTGGTTCCAAAATTTGTGCCTTGCCAGATTGAAGTAAAGTCGGTTAAATGTTTGTAATCGTTGTACACTTTTGATCCGGATATTCCCTGAAAGAATGCGACACAATCAAATCCTT
>DQHT01000133.1 GCA_003531115.1 Bacteroidota bacterium
AGCGGGGGGCGTACAAGGTTGGGTGACGGCAATTGGTACTTGGAGCTTGGAGCTTTTTCCCATTATTTAACATACGTTAAAACACAATACTTTTATGCGTAGCACCTTTGTACCATGAAAATACAGAAATGTGACTATTTAATCCTTGGGGCTGGTATTGCGGGGTTAAGTGTGGCGATAGCCTTAAAAAAGGCGGGCATAACGGCGCTGGTACTTGAATCGGCACCGGCATTTAAACCTTTGGGAGCGGGAATTACCCTGGCATCCAATGCGATCGAGGTATTTGACCGATTGGGGATAGCGGATGAAGTGATCAAGGAAGGATTAGCGGTTCAAAGGGCAAGCATCCTGAGTGCTGCAGGGAAAACGATAAGCCGTGTTTCATTGAACAAGGTGGCTACCAAATACCCGCAGGTGGGTATTCATCGCGGGGCTTTGCATCAGGTTTTGCTAAGCCATGTAGATGATCAGCAGGTTCTATGGGGAAAACGCAGCACCCGCATTGAACAAAAGGCGGATGGAATCCGGGTTTTTTTGGATGATGGAGATAGCCTGGAATGCCGCTGGCTGATCGTGGCTGAAGGGGTTCATTCTCCGATCCGTAAACAGCTGCTTCCTCATTCCAAAGTGCGCTATGCCGGATACACCTGTTGGCGGGGAATTGCGGAAGTTTCTGATTTTAAACTGGATGGGGCCGTTGAAATATGGGGGAACAAGGGCAGGTTTGGTTATGTAGGCGTGGCTCCCGGAAGGGTGTATTGGTTTGCCACAACAAACGCACCTGAGAAAGACCCAATGCGGGCAGCGTGGAAATCCAAAGAACTGCTCGAAAATTATAAAAACTATCCCAAAGAAGTGGGCGAGCTGCTGCGCGCTACCCCTGATCAGGCTGTGTTATGGAACGATATTGTCGATCTGGACCCGATTCCCCACTATGCTTTCGGGAATGTTTTGCTGCTCGGTGATGCGGCACATGCTACCACCCCCAATATGGGCCAGGGTGCATGTCAGGCTATAGAAGACGCCTGGTTTCTTGCCCAATGTCTGCTTCAGGAAAAGAGTCCGGAACCGGCCTTTGCCCTTTTTGAAAAACTGCGTTTGCAACGCACCCATAACATCGTAAACAGAAGCCGGACCTTAGGAAAAATCGCCCAATGGGAGAACAAGACGGCCTGCGCTATTCGTAATTATTTGTTTAGCAGGATTTCTGAAAAACAGACGATCAGGCAGATGGAGAAGGTGATACGGCTGCCGGATTAGTTTCACTCCTGTAGGTTCACCCGAATTGGATGAACCTACAGGGCTGTCTGAGGAATCCAAATGACCAACAATTCCCCGTTTATATTATGGACGTTCACCGTAGTTTCACCCAATTCGGGTGAAACTTTTTTGAAAAGGGGGAACGAGGAGTAAGTCCTGGAAATGGTCAGTTTTAGCTGCAAATCCATCGAATTTCAATGATTGTCTTTTCACAAAGTAATTCCTGGTTGGTAATGATCAATTCACTGTTGGCGCAATCGTACTCATAGTCTACTTTATTTACCAGCTTTCGCTTTTTCCCATTGGTAGACCGAATTTCAGCCCACAACGTTCTGCTGCTTACTTTTCCCTCGAAGTGTGTGTTGAGCTTAAGTCTGTAGTTAGATGGAGATAGTGTATCCCGATGAATGTGAATAGTTGGATCTCCAAGCTCAATCCCCCGGATAATGTCATCTTTTTCGAGATGGGTACTATCGAAATAGCAGTGCACATCCGTTTCCTGAGCCCATAACTGACTCATGAATAATATTAGAATGATAAAGGATAGTGTAAATCTCATTTTCTGAATAAAGGAATAACGACTTACTCTATTTTGAAATTGTATCTAAGCTCGACACTTCGACACGGGGCAGGCATTCGTTTAAACCTGAATATTCCTTTTCACCCGTGTAGGTTCACCCGAATTGGGTGAACCTACACAGGACCGATAAATCCTTATCGTCTTTACAATCCCCCGACCACCGTAGTTTCACCCAATTCGGGTGAAACTGCGGTGTGAACACGGTTCTACGGTGAACCCTTGCTCAATGCTGGACAATCACCTTGACCACTCCATCCACCAACCGCAGAAAATACAATCCTTCCGCCAATGTCTGGGTGATCATACGGCCTCCAATAACCTCAGCCTGCACGACTCGCCCGCTCAGGTCGTAAAGCTTTGCCTCGCTTGTGCCTTCGGGTAACTGTATCCATCCATCAGCAGGGTTGGGATATACCAAATGGCCGTTTTCTTTCAGGGGGGCAAAACTGGTCGGAAGCTGCCGCCAACGGTTGATATGGCTCCATAAAACTTCATCAAAAGAGGAGGGACCCAACAAGCCGTCGCCGGGATCATCGCCCATGCGCACGATAACCAGTTTTTGGGAGGGCACTACATAGATCTTCTGGTCGTTTTTGCCCATGGCGGCGTACATATCGTCAGGGGCCTCAGGGTTTAATTTGCGGGCGAGTCTGAGGCTCGACTGCGGTACCATCAGCGTATCCTTGCCGTTTAGCCAGGTGAGCAGTCCGTACGCGGGATTCATGCTTTGTGAGGAGGTGGTCATGCTGTCGAAATAGCTGCGTCTTTTCAGCAGGGTATCGCCATCCCAAATGCCTCCATTCAGCATCAAGAGTCCGAAACGTGCCGCCACCCGGGGTTTGCTTACAAATACATTGCCTGCCCACAAACCGTATATGCCTGTTTTTACGCTCAATGACTGGGTCGTAAAGTTCTGAAAGGTCTTTCCCGAAGCGTTTTCTACCACCTTATGGGTGAGCAGGTAAGGGGCATTGTAATAATACCATAATGTGCCCGCGTCGCCTTTGTAATAGAGGCAATTCGGATCCGTACAATCCGTATCAAACACGTCGCCGTTCAACCCGCTGCTCATGGTAAGCAGGTGCCAGACCTTGATCTTATCCTCCTGCTGCCGGGTGCAACTGGTCCAGCCCGTATCGAGATAATCCGACACCTTATTTCCAATATCCAATAAACCCTGATCCTGGGCTTGCCCGACCAGAAATCCCGCCAGCGTTTTCCCTGCTGATGCCCAGTACCAGAAGGAATCAACGCCGAAGCTCCCGAAGTATTTTTCCTTCACGATCTTGCCATCATACAAAACTAAAAACGCTTTGCTGCCTTTTGTTTCCAGAAAATTGTACAGGCTATCCGTATAGCTGCTGTCGTAGGGGAAAGCGCTAAAATTCGCCTGGTCCCAGGTGCTGCCGGTGAGGGGAGGGAAGTAGCTTTGGGCGGTTGTAGTTAGGCTTAAGAGAGAGGTTAAAAGTATCAGTAGGTGCTTCATCCGGTTCTGGGTTATGGGTTCTGGAGGTGAGATGGTTAGACTTCAGACAAGTTTAATCAAAATAGGGAAAATATGGTTCTATAACTATTGCCTTTCGAAGCATAGAGCTCCGTTCACTGAGCTTGAAGTGAACACGGCGAAGCAGACACTAAGGTCCCTTCGACCCGGCATGTCGATTCTGCAATGGCAGATACGACGTTTGCCGGCTCAGGGACCAGGCCTTTGACTCCATATTGAATTGCTCAGGCGCCAACTTATCCAAAGCAAACAAAACCGCGCCTTTACTCTGGCGTCAGCAATACTCNNAAAAACGAGGATCAAATGAAGCAGCTCATCGACAAGATGAACCAGCGTTTGAAAAAGATTCATTTGGGTGGCGGCGAGAAGGCGGCGGCGAAACAGAAAGAAAAAGGAAAAATGCTGGCCCGGGAACGGGTGGCCTTCCTCATCGATAAAGACAGCGACTTCTATGAACTCGGTGCCTTTGCGGCGGAGGATATGTATGAGGAATACGGGGGGTGTCCTGCAGCGGGGGTGGTTGCAGGGATCGGACGTGTGAACGGACGCCTTTGTATGATCGTGTCGAACGACGCCACCGTAAAGGCAGGTGCCTGGTT
>DQHT01000085.1 GCA_003531115.1 Bacteroidota bacterium
CGAGAGAACCTCTCGAGATCAAATGGGTGAACCATGCTCCGGTTAACCTTAACTTCCCCTCTTGGTATCCCATCGAAAGACCGCTGAAGAGATTTGGCCTCATCCGATTGTCCGAAGCGTTAAGCAGTGGACTTTCGAAATGATGTCTCCCAAACCAGGCGGAGAATTTTTCTTTTTCATAGGAAAGGTAAAACTCCTCCAAGCGGTCCATGTCGTGATGGTTTTCCGGATGGTGTACATCAAAGAGCGTCAACTCGTACCGGTTTTTAGCTCCTGTTGCAGGATCCAAAATGGTCAGATTGTTTTCAAAATGTCGGAAAACAAAGAAACCACTAAACCCTACACCCAGACCCTTCCACCTTGGACTGAAATATCCCAAGCCTGCTCCTGTCCCCCAAGTGGAGTAATCCAAAAGCCCTTCTTGGTTTTCGGTATGCATGTAGTAAGACCTGAGATGAAACTCAAAATGTCCGGTTTTCAATTTATCTCCGAATAACTTTTCATTCGAAGCGGAATCAATCCCTGATTCCTCATGATGTTGTGAAAGGGATGGAGTGATGAAGTTTAAACCAAAAACCAGTGTCAGTCCTACCCATTTCAATGCAGATGCAAATTTCTCCATGTTTAGCTGCTAAATCTTGTGACTTTGATCACATCGAGAAGTCTTAAATTAAAAATGGCAAGCTCGAAGGCCTGCCATTTTCGAATTAAGCAACTTTTCTCGCGGTTAATCAGAGCAAGGTAGTAGGGCAAACGTAGTCGGTTACCTTGAATTTCTCTGATTCTTTGATCGCCTTGAACCCACCGGCTATGTCGATCAAATTGTCGTAACCTCTGGCTCTGAGCACGGAGTTGAAGATCATAGATCTGTATCCACCTGCACAGTGAACATAGTAGGTTTTGTTTTTATCTACTTTCAGCATGCTGTCATTGATGTAGTCAAGCGGAGCATTTTCTGCCTCTACCACATGCTCAGACAAATACTCAGAGTTCTTTCGCACATCCAAAATATGGATTTCAGGATCACCTTCCTGGATTTTGGCCAATTCATCGGCAGTAATTGAAGTAATGGAATCTACCTCATGCGTTGGAGAGTTTTTCCAGGAATTGAATCCGCCTTTCAAATATCCGATACAATAATCGTATCCAACCCTTGCAAGTCTGGTTACCACTTCTTCCTCGCGTCCTTCTTCGGCTACCACCAGGATTTCCTGCTTCAGGTCTGGAATCATTGCTCCTACCCAAACAGCGAAGCTTCCGTCGATTCCGATGTTGATGGAATTGGGAATAAATCCTTTTGCGAAAACCTCAGGAGCACGGGTATCAAGAATCAAAGCGCCAGTCTCATTGGCCACAGCTTCAAATTCCTCAGGGGTCAGAGGATGTACTCCTCTTTCCAATACCTCATCGATGCTGTCATATCCCTGGATATTCATCATTACATTTAGCGGGAAATAGGATGGCGGAGCCACGAGACCCTGCGTAACTTCCCGGATGAATTCATCTCGGGTCATATCTGCCCTTAAAGCATAATTAGTTTGTTTCTGGTGACCCAGGGTATCGGTTGTTTCCTTACTCATATTCTTTCCGCAGGCACTTCCGGCACCATGAGCAGGATAAACGATAATATCATCCGCCAAAGGCATGATCTTATTTCGAAGGGAATCATACAGGTGACCCGCCAGCATATCCTGGGTGAGATCCGCTTTTACTTTTTGTGCGAGATCGGGTCTGCCCACATCTCCGATGAACAGGGTATCGCCGCTGAACAGGCCTGTCTCTTTACCTTCTTCATCGATCAGCAGATAGCTCGTACTTTCCATGGTATGACCGGGAGTATGCAGCACCCTGATTTTTGCTTTTCCAAAACTCAACTCTTCTCCATCTTTTGCAGAATAAAAATCGAAAGAAGGTCTTGCATTAGGACCGTACACGATCGGCGCCCCTGTCTTCCTGGAAAGGTCGAGGTGACCGGAAACAAAGTCGGCATGAAAATGCGTTTCAAGAACGTACTTTATAACCGCCCCGTTTTTACCGGCCTTTTCAATATAGGGATCCACTTCACGAAGAGGGTCAATGATCACCGCCTCGTTTTCACTTTGAATATAATAGGCGCCCTGGGCAAGACAACCTGTATATATCTGTTCGATAATCATAATGAAAAAAATTTGAGTTGATTAATGATGCAAAAATCAGGGCTTTTAACCTTTAGTTTGGTGACATTTCGCACATTTTAAAAAATCATTTTGCGGCCTTGTCGGTAGAAAAAGAATACGGGAAAGCCGCAGGGGTCGTACCGCGTCCTTTTGCAGGCGCAGCGCCCATGTCCACCTGCAGGGTTGCCCCTTTCAGGATTTCCTGGTGCCCGATCCAGTTCCTGTTTACCGGTTTATTATTCATTGAGATCTTCTGCACATATAAATTTCTTTCTGAATTTGAAGGAGCATTGATCACCAGTTTTTTACCATTCTCCAGCGATACAGTTAATTTTTTAAAGAGCGGAGTTCCAAAAACATACTGGTCTGTTGCGGGGCAAACCGGATAAAATCCCATAGCGGAAAATACATACCAGGCGGAGGTCTGCCCATTATCCTCATCGCCGCAATAACCATCAGGAGTTGGCTTGTATAACTGGTCCATAACCCTTCGAACCCAGTATTGCGACTTCCAGGGCTGGCCTGCATAATTGTAGAGATAAAGCATATGCTGGATAGGCTGATTGCCATGGGCGTATTGTCCCATATTCATCACCTGCATTTCCCTGATCTCATGGATCACGCCACCATAATAGCTGTCATCAAAAACAGGCGGCATGATGAAAACTGAATCCAGCATCCGCACAAACTCTTTATTGCCACCCATCAATTCTTTCAATCCTTCTATATCATGAAACACACTCCAGCTGTAATGCCAGCTGTTACCTTCAGTAAAGGCATCTCCCCATTTCAGTGGATTGAAGGGAGCCTGGAATTTACCATCCTTGTTCTTTCCGCGCATCAGGTTGGATTCCTTATCGAAAAGGTTCTTATAATTCATTGCCCTTTTTGCATATAGATCTGTTTCGGACTTTGGCCGGCCCAGTGCTTTTCCCAACTGGTAGATCGCAAAATCATCGTAGGCATACTCCAGCGTCCTGGCTGCATTCTCATTTATTTTAACATCGTAGGGAACATATCCCAGCTCGTTATAGTATTCAACTCCCTTACGGCCTACTGCAGTCATTGGTCCCTCGTTATTCGCTCCTTTCAGCAGGGCTTCATACAGGATATTGATATCATACCCGCGAAGGCCTTTAATATAGGCGTCGGAAACCACTGAAGCGGAGTTATTTCCTACCATGATATTACGGAAACCCGGGCTCGACCATTCCGGAAGAAAACCACCTTCTTTGTAGGCGTTGATGAGTCCTTCCTGCATTTCTTTATTGATAGAAGGATAAACAAGGTTCAGGAAAGGATACAAGGCCCGGAAAGTGTCCCAGAAGCCGGTGCCTGCAAAAAGGTAACCCGGAAGCGTCTTGCCGTTATACGGACTGTAATGATGAATTTTTCCTGAACCATCAATTTCATAATGCTTCTGAGGAAACTGGATAGTACGGTACAGACAGGAGTAAAATGTTTTCACCTGCTCTACGGATCCGCCTTCCACCTTCAGCCTTGAAAGCTGTTTGTTCCATGCAGCTTTTGCCTTTGACCGGGTAGTCTCAAAATCATCCTTTCCCAGCTCCCTGGCCAGGCTGATCTCAGCCTGCTCATGGGAAATAAATGAAGAGGCTACTTTAACACCGATCTTTTCTCCTTTTTTGGTTTTAAAACCAATGATGGCTCCTGAATGATCAGCCTTCATTTCCAGTGAATTCCTGTCAAGATCCTTTCCTTTCCAGGTATAAGCCAGGTCAAATGGTTTATCGATTAACAAAACGAAGAAATTTTTAAAATCCTTAGTTACTCCACCACTGTTCCGGGTTGTATATCCAATGATCTTTTTTTCCTCGGGGATGATCTTTATATAGGAGCCCTTATCAAAGGCATCGATAACGATAAATGAACTGTCATTCTCCGGGAACGTGAACCGGAACTGCGCAGCACGTTCGGTAGGCGTCAATTCCGTGGTCACATCGGCATCAGCCAGGTAAACACTANNGAGTCCAGAAATTCATTCCCCAGGGAACGGAAATGGCCGGGTAGGTATTACCGTTAGAGAGACTGTGTTTTGAATCTGTACCCATTAAAGGATTTACCCATTCAACAGGGTCGTCAATATGATTTACCTGTTGGCTAACTGAAGCAACTCCGATGACAAGGGATAAAATTGAAAAGAGAATTTTTTTCATAATTCAATAGATATAGGGGTAAAAATAAGGAAAGCAGCGCAGCTTAAGGAATGCAATTCCACAAATAAGCGTGGTCCCTGAATTGCAGTTATTTCTAAAAACTAAATACAATGCCTTCACCGGTAGTCCTGGAATGCGCTAAAATACTTGCTGGTAAAAAATTTTCAATTGCTTTTGCGGAAAGTGCAAGTGCAGGAAGAATGGCTTTCGAATTCGCTATGGTTCCTGAATCCGGTAAGATCCTTAAAGGAGGGCTTGTATGTTATGATGCNNGAATTACAGGTTTGACCACACCAGGAGGCAGTGAAACCCCGGAAAAGCCGGTAGGAACAATGTTCCTGCATATTCTTATCAAAGACAGGTCTATCCGGATAAGAGAAGTTTATAAAGGGAATCCTGAAGAAATAATATTACAGGCTATTGATGAAGTAGCGGCATCGCTGGTAAAAGAACTGGGACCAAAAAAATAAAGCCCGGTTAACGAACCCGGGCCAGTGCTGTGAGTGGATACTTAAGATTGCTGTATTGCATCATATCCACTTTTATCTTTCCTACAGTAAGTGGTGATTCAATTCTGACAGGGATCCGGTTGGCATCATCCGTAACCCAGATAGTCATTTTTTCTCCTCCGTCAAATACATTTCCCTTCAATAAAAGAGGCTTAATCTTTATAGCCCTGAAAGTTCCATATTTTGTTTTAATATTTTCCTTACCAAGATAACGGATATACATGTTATGGATCTCGTTATCGAGGAACATATTGAAGTTGATCTGGTCGCCTTTCTTATACTTGTTGTAATCGATATTACGGGCATAGTAGAGGGAACTGATCACATCCTGTATACTCGCGGGGATCCTGATAACCCCTTTATTGGTTACGGCTGTTTTATTTTCATGATCAAAAACAACCTCTTCATATCTTTTATAATCACCCTCCTGGACATTCCTCACGAATTTAAGCGGCTTGAGATTATCGGTCCGAAAATAACTTTCATACCTGTCCCGCACTTTAAAGATCCAGTCGTATTTGGTATTTGTCGCACCCTCGCCTACTACGTGAAATACATCGTTGTTCTGGTAAGTAGTTTCTTTGGTGGTAAAAGTAGCTGTTCCGGCATTTACATAGAGTCCTATTACATTATAGAAAACAGTAAACGTGATCTTCTCCCCGTGTTGAAAGGCATGTTGCCCTCGGGAAGGAGTTGTCAATACAAGCCCTGCAAGTACCAATAAAATCGTCATTATATTTCTAACCATGCTTCTGTTATTTAATAAAAAATAGACTCTTAACAGATAACAAATTTACCGGTGAGGTTTACCTGCCTTGCTCAAATTAATGTTAAAGATAAAAAAATAGGGTGGCCCCGGGCAGCAATTGTCCATTTATTAATTTAATCTTAAAAAAAGAAACCCTGGTTATTTACCAAGGCTGCTATTCAGAGAGGTCCACGCTCCCCCATTATAGGCCTCAATTCCCGATACTGAGATAATGGATTCAGCAACTGCACTACGGGCGCCACTGCGGCAAACGGTGATAACGGGTTTGTTATACTGTTTTATTTTTGTAAGGCTTGATTTAACCTGGTCGAGAGGTATATTCTTTGAACCCTGGATATGGCCGGAATTGAATTCTGCCGGGGTGCGAACATCAAGAATCACTGCTCCCTGATCCACCAGGGATTTGAAATCTGTTTTCTTCCCAAATAAATTTCTGAATATGCTCATAGTTTTAATATTTCGGGCAAAATTCCTCCTTAAATTATTGATTCTTGGTGACCATAATCACGCAACCTTTTAGAGCAACTTTTGCTTCCAACCTATTAAATAACTGATCTGGATCATCGCCTTTCGNNCAAAGACAAATTACAGTAATGAAAAAATTTCTTGCCGTATTCGACGGATTCCGGTTGTCCAAAAGCACCCTTCAATATGCCATCCAGTTGTCGCAGGTTTCCGATGCCCACCTCGTAGGCGTTTTCCTGGATGAATTCAGTTATCATTCCTATGATGCCTACCATGTGATCAACACTGAAAAGAATTACGAAAAAGTACTGAAGCAGTTAAATGCCCGGGATTCCAGGAAAAGGGACCTTGCCGTTCAGCAATTTGAAAAAGCCTGCCAGTCGTCTGGCGTCAACTATACTGTACACCGTGATAAAAATATTGCTCTCCAGGATCTGAAACACGAAAGCCTGTTTGCCGACCTTATACTTGTAAATGAAACCGAAGCCTTTTCGCGGGTACGGGAAAAATTACCTACCAGGTTTATTAAAGAACTGCTGTCGGATATCCAATGTCCTGTTCTACTGGTACCAAATATTTTTGTTTTCATAGACAGGATCGAACTATTATATGATGGCAGCCCCTCATCTCTATATGCTATAAAAATGTTTAGTTATCTTTTGGGGAACCTGATGAATCTGCCGGTGGAAGTGCTTACGGTAAGAAATAAAACTGTTACCGGAACAAGGGTACCGGATAATAAGCTAATGAAGGAATTTATTAAAAGGCATTTCCCGAAAGCAGTATATAAAGTGGAGAAAGGTGATGCCGAAGAAGTAATACCTGCTTATTTAAAAAATCACAAAGGAAATGAGCTGGTGGTTTTGGGAGCTTACCAGCGCAATGAAGTATCAAGATGGTTCAGGCATAGTATGGCCGACATTTTGATGAAGCAACTAGATACCCCGTTGTTTGTGGCGCACAGCCGTTAATCACCTTAAATCTGAATTCATTCACCAATTAATAGTCAATTATGAAGCACATTTTAGTTCCTACTGATTTTTCAAAACAGGCTGATAATGCTGTGAACTTCGCGATTCAGACCGCAAGACTTTTTTCATCCGAAATCACGCTACTGCATGTTTTTGAAATGAGCGGGAATATGTATACGGATTATATTGGTATTAATAAGGAGTTTACGGATACGGTCAGGAATGATGTAATTCAAAAGCTGGAGCAAATGAAGGAAGATATTGCTCAAAGAGAAGGCATCGTGGTGAAATGGCTGGTTTACCAGGGAGGGGTAAATGCTGAAATACGTAATGCTTCAGAGGAAAATGATATAGACCTTATCATTATGGGCACCCATGGGGCCAGGGGCATAAGAGAAAACCTCTGGGGAAGCCAGACATGGGGCGTGATCAGGCAGAGCAGGATCCCGGTAATGGTGATCCCCGTTGAGTATAGCTGGAAAAAACCCGAAAAGCTTCTAATGGCAACCAATCATTTTGAGAAGAAACCTGCCATCCTTGATCCCCTGTTCCAGCTTTCGAAAATATTTGGGGCCAAAATACAGGTGGCAGTATTTACTGAAACGGAAGAGGAACCTGAATTTTACCCTGAGCATAACCGTCAGATCATAGAATATGAAAAAGAACTGGTGGAAGAATACAAAGATGAAAATTTATCAACCATTCACCTGTATGGAGAAGATTTCGAGCAAACCCTCCAGAACCATATCTCAAAGGCGGGAGTTGACATTTTGGCCATGATAACCTATCACCGAAGTTTCCTGGACAGGATGTTGCATCCGAGCCAAACCAGGCAAATGGCATTTCATACCAGCATTCCCCTTTTGGCTATTCCGGTCAGGGAATAACTTAACAGTCATATTGTATTTTCAATACAGCCCGATTCAAAAATTCATGTATTGAAAAAACACACGTATTCTCATTTAAAATTTCCTGCATGGGCTCCATATTCTTCCTGGTAAGTGGATTTACTGCCTGTACCTTGTTGATTGTTTGGAGCGGATCAAGGCTTTCCAGGTATGGCGATATTATCGCGGAACTTACCGGGATGGGCAAAGCATGGTTCGGCCTGATCATGATGGCGGCGGTAACTTCATTACCAGAACTGGTTACCGGAATAAGTTCGGTGGTTATTGTGGACAGCCCAGATATTGCCGTAGGAGACGTTATGGGCAGTTGCGCTTTTAATCTACTGATCCTTGCCATCCTTGATTATTTTGTTCCTGGTAAACCCCTGTTGTCTTCGGTAACAAAAGGACACATCCTGGCAGGATTATTTGGAATTGTACTGCTTTCCCTTGCAGTAGTATCCATTATCTATGGAAGTCAGGTTCCCGTTATCGGCTGGTTCAGCAGTTCTTCCATATTATTGATCATTCTTTACCTGGTAGCCTTAAGAACCATCTTCCAGAATGAAAAACAATCCAGCGTAATGGAACCTGTAAAAACCGAGCACAATGACCACGAGTATATTCCCCTCGATAAGGCAGTTAAAAAATACATCCTATTTTCCCTGGTTGTGGTTTCAGCAGCACTTGCCCTACCCTTTTTTGCAGACCAGATCGCAGAACAGTCCGGCATCAGTAAAACATTTGTGGGAACCCTGCTGGTAGCGGCCACTACTTCACTTCCTGAGCTGGTGGTTTCCATTGCGGCGGTACGCATGGGAAGTATGGATATTGCAGTAGGAAACCTGCTGGGCAGCAACATTTTCAATATGCTTATCCTGGCATTGGATGATCTTATGTATACCCGGGGACCATTATTACCGAATTCCAATCCCGACCACGCACTGGGTGGACTGGCTGCCATACTGATGACAGCCATCGTGGGGATCGGCATATTATACAGTAAACCCAACAAACGGTTTGTACTTGGAATCGATGCCATTGTGCTGATCGCTGTCTATATTTCCATGATCATATCGCTGTACAGAATGGGATAATTCCTAATAAAAAAACCGGGCTATTCAGCCCGGCCAGCAAAAAATATGGTTCTTCTTATTTTACGAGCAATGTAACGGTAACGGCTAACTGAAGCTCTTTGGAAGTTTCCCTTCGGGCTTTGCCAGACAGTGAATAAGTGAGTTCAGATCCCTTAAGGTATGTTTTCAACTCCGTATCATTTCCATTGATGACCAGTTTCTGGTCTACATCGGGAATAGTAAGATTTATCAGTGTAACAGGGCTGGAAAACTGGTCGGAAGCCAGGGTCATTTTTAGCGTTTCGAAATTAGAAATATTATTTTGCCCGTCTCCGTTCAATACTTCCACTTCGATAACCTTTACCTTAACGGAGCCCAGGTTATCAACACCGAATTTTCCACTCGTGTTCGCGCGCATAATACTATCGAGGTTGAAATCAATAACGGTGGATCCAAGTGAATTCTCGACATCAGTATTGACGATAACAGGAACTGTGATCTCAAAATCTGCCAGGTTGGTTTCAAAACCCGGAAATAATGCATCTTTTACTTTCTCACAGGAACTCAGGCCAATGATCATTGCCATCACCACGGAAAGAGTAAGTACGGTTTTTTTCATAATTGTTTAATGGTTTTTATAATTTCAGGCGCGAAGATAGTCCATACCGGTTAGATTTATCTTTTAGGAGATAAAGGGTTGAAGTGGATTATTATTTAGTTACCAACTTCCGGGTAGTGACTCCAATTGAATCAATGCTTAATTTTACGGCCTCAAGGTTTTAAATTCAATTATGCGTAAGCTCGACAGACAGAAAATTATTTTACAGGAGATAAACCTTCATAACAGGGTTCTTTGTACAGACCTTAGTTTGGTCATGAACGTTTCGGATGATACTATCAGAAGGGATATTAAGGAATTGGCCGAAGCAGGTAAAGTGTTGAAAATCCATGGAGGTGCTGTTGGACTTTCATTTGCTTCCCCATTTAATATTCAGTATGAAGTGTATGCCCAGGAGGCCAAAAAGAAGATCGCCGAGAAAACCTTTAAACTGATCAGGAATAACAGCATCATTCTTACAGAGGGTGGTACCACCATCCTGGAACTGGCGAAGATGATCCCTAAAACATTAAAAGCAACCTTTTTTACGATCAGTCCACAGGTGGCCATTACACTATCTGATTTCAGCAATATTGAAGTTATTACCGTGGGGGGTAAACTGATGCATAATGCAAACCTTCATGTAGGGTCCAGCGTGATCAACCAGTTAGCGGAAATAAAGGCGGATCTATGTTTGCTGGGTGCCAATGCTTTTTCGGTGGAAGGCGGACTTAGTGATCTTGACTGGGAAGTGGTACAGGTGAAAAAAGCCCTTATACGCTCAGCGAAGAAAGTTGCTGTTCTGGCAATTTCTGAAAAATTGAATACCACTCAAACCATCAAAATATGCGGCGTAGAAGAGATCGATTATCTTCTTACAGAACTTCCCCCCGAAAGTGAAATCCTGGTTCCATATCACCAGGCCGGTTTAAAATTTCTTTAATTTCAATACCTTTAAACGACCTGGCCTTAGACNNGATGATTTTTTTTGAAGGGCTCCCGCATTCTTTTTGATTTTTTCCACAGCGGCTATAATATCGTTAATATCGGATCTGTCGCCCAGCAACAGGTTTTGTGAAAACCAAACGGCTTCCGTACAAACCACATCATTTTTTGGACATTTATTATTTTCCAAAAACTGCTTATTGTCCAACATTTCAGGGGCATACATTTTCCGGTAATTTTTTGTCTGGAAAGTATTTCCTAAAAAACCGAGTGTATTGAGTGGATTATAACCTCCCGAGCACGGGATACCTTCTGCACGCATGGCTTTCAGAAAGTTCTCTCTCGACAGGCCCTTGAATTCTTCTTTCTTATAGTGGAAGGGAAACAGGTGAAAAGCAGGCCTGGTAACGTTTTCATACAGCCTGTAAGGGATAATACCAGGAATTTCCATAAGCCTTTCGCGAAGGTAGGCAGCATTCTCTATACGAACATCGGTTTGACGGTCAAGACGGGTGAGTTGCGCCAGTCCAATAGCCGCCTGGTATTCGGTCATGCGCAATTTGTTTCCTGGCCTTGCAGAAGCAGATCCGTAGGCAAGTCCATAATTATGATAGGAAGTACAACGGTCCATCAGTGCATCATCGTTGCTGATAATGGCTCCTCCCTCTCCTATAGGCAGGTTCTTTGAATTTTGAAAACTGAAGCATCCCGCGTTACCGAATGTGCCTACCTTCTGGTGGTTAATTTCGGCTAACCATGCCTGGCAGGCATCTTCCACAACCACGAGGTTATGCTTTTTGGCGATCTTCATGATCTCTACCATATCAGCCGGCAGGCCGCATATATGAACCGGAAGGATCGCTTTGGTACGTGGAGTAATTTTCTCTTCGATTTTCCGCGGATCGATCTGGAATGTTTCAGGATCGATATCCGCAAATACGGGCATGGCTCCATTGGCGACAATAGCCGTGAGGGTGGCAATAAAAGTATAGGGAGGTAGTATGACTTCATCACCCCCTCCGATGTCCAGTTGCGCAAGCGCAGTGATCAGCGCAGTGGTTCCGTTCACCGTTGTCAGGGACCGTCTGACTTTATTACTCTCCGCCCATTTCTTTTCAAATTCATCCACAATCTTCGCTCTCGACCATACGCCACTTCTTAAAGATTCCACTACTCTTTTCTCGTCTGCTTCCACATCCCACATCGGCCATTTTGGCCATGGCCTGGTGCGTACAGGTTCACCTCCAATAATTGCAGGTTTGCTCACAAAGCCTTTGACCTGCGACAGCACAACAGGGGTTATTCCCATGGCCAGGGCAGTGGAGAGGCCTGTTGCTGAAGTTGTTTTGAGAAAATCCCTTCTTGAATGCTTGTTCATTATAATATTTTTTAAGGGTGTTGCGTATTCCACACGCGATGGTTACTAATGGTAAAGGTGGCGCCTTCATCAAAATCATACAGGAAGCCCTCATCATAGCTTTTCGGTACGATAGCATGCCGGATCCGGACTTTGGCTCCTTTATAATCCCTGATGAATGTGATGGGTCCACAATAAACCTTACTTCCGGATCCTTCCCTGACAACCTTCTCAATGGTATAAGTGGCATCACGTTCACCGTTAGACTGTATGATGATCTGTTCTCCATGCAGACTTCCATCATCCGGAAGCAGAATATCAGTTATCACCCAGCCACCACCAGTCAGTTCCTTATTCATTTTCCGGATTGTACCTTTGAACTGACTCCCGGATGTTAATTGTCGTTTCCCTTTTTTCAGGCTGCTTCCATCAATTAGAATGGCTTTTTCTAATTCCCCATTCTTTTCCCGGAGAAATCCTACTTTCCCATCCAGCTCAATGGAGCCGGGCAGTTTGATTACTTTTTTCGATGAAGGATTGAATAGTACGTACTCGATAGACCCTGATCTCATTTCCACTTTTAAGGCAATGCCATCACCAGCTAACGGGAACCGCTCAACGCTTTTGATGAAAGGTGTTTTATTATAAGGTTCAATAACGGTTATAAAATCTGATTTCAATGACTGCCCTTTCCTGTGCATTAACAGGTAACCAAGAGTTTTTGGATTCCCGGGTTTATTTTGTGGTGGATCACCATCGGCCAGGGCCACATCATTGGATGCGTTGAGCACGTGTAACCGAAGATGTATATCCTCTTTATCCGTTAGTCCCCTGTATCCCGGTTCTGCTTTCCAATCGACCCAGAACTGTGCTGGAGGTGCATTGTCTCTCCGGACATTGTAAAGATGTGAATAGCCTTTAGGAAATCCCTTTGCAATGGCACCCTTTGGAATAGAAGATCCTGCATAGGTTCCCGAATCCTGTTGCTGAAGTTTAAGTCCTGTTGTCGTTATAGTACCCGGAGGACCATGAAAACTATAGAGGTGATCAGTTCCACCTTCCACCCTGAAGATGTCTACCACATAGGCATTGTTATTGGAACTGGTGGTATCCCCGATCAAAAGCATGGTTCTGCTGTATTCTTTAAGGTGGGGATAAGCAGGCTTTCCATCCAATTCAAAAACACCAAAATTCTCCAGCTGTTTGAATAAACGGGTATAGCCTCCCCATACTTCCTTTTGTGGAAGCTGGTCTACTACCACAAGGTTGTGCGATATACTGGTGCCTGTCCATTCCTGGTTGCTCGGCCATTGGGTGGCATATTCAGGGTATCCATGATCGGGAGCCAGCCAGCGGTCGAAAGCCATCAAATCAAAATTCAGGATATCCGGGTGGGCATGGTAGATACTCCGGCCGAAATTGGACGCCAGTCCTGTTGCAGCATTTTCGTTACCAGTTTCCAGTATGGCAAGTCCATAACCATTCATCAGTTGGCCTTTTACAGGTCGGGGACCGGCCATGGTTGCAATGCTTTCGATTTCTTTGGCAATTGCTTCGGGATCTTTGGAAAAAATGTCATACCCTAAATTTCCTGCACTATTTGCATTAGCGCGGTATGCAGCAATCGCCAGGGATGAATCGCCATAAATGGAATACCCGCGCGTAATAAACTGAGGGTTACAATATCCATTTATTACAGCGCCGGTAGATCCTGCATCCCCGATATTGGGAATGGCTTTCCCGAGAACCGACATGCGGCAGGCTGTTGTAAATGCTGCCCGCATCTGCGGAAAGTCGCGGAAAATATCATGCGTATCATAGTCTGTATACACCCTCAACAATTCTCCCAGGTCGGCAATGAGCGTACCCCACATGAATATATATCCCGGGGCCCCTTCATCAGAAGCTCCGTCGCGGTCGAATCGTCCGAGCATCAGTCCTGGAATTGCTCCTCCATCCGGGGCAAACAGCCAGTCGAGCCATTGATTAGTCACTGGCTGTGTATTCAGTGCCAATGCGGCTTTAGCAACAGATAACTGGTGCATTCCCTGGTTACCCCGGATCTGTTCAGAAAGTACTGCGTCAAAAATGGTATGAAGAATATTTTTGTCAATGTTATCTACAAACAGTTTTCGGTTGCCCTTTTCCGGTAGTTTATATTTTAATGATTGCTTACTTAAAAACGAAAACAGTTCAGTATCCCCGACTGTACCACTTAAGATCATGTCATAGCATTCGGCAAACCGTTGCACTGCATTGGTTTCCCAAATCGAGCCGCCAATTTTGCCCTTGTTGGTCCCCCCATCTGAATGAAACCAGCCCCGGTCGGCATAAGGTTTCCAGTCCATAGAAGGGTAAATGTCGGCAATCCGGTCAAGCAATATGGCAGCTTTGCGCGCATATACCTGGTCACCCGTGTATAGGTAAGCGGTGGACAGCGCCGTTAGTCCTTTATAGATATGGTCCCAGTACTTCCAGCCGTAATACCCGATAAACCGATGCTCTCTTCCATTACGGTCAACATACCCAAATCCATCATCCACGCCATAGGTATGCAGGGGGTCATTCGGGTCAGGATGTTGTTCATTATAGAGCAGTGATTTGTCCGCTTTGGCTGAATCGAACAGTCCAAATTCGTTTATGCCACTCCGGTAGTATTTTCCAAAATCATTGGTAGGAAAAACCACCCCGCAATTCGGGCAGGTTAATTTCCAGGGTTTGTTAGCTACATCAGGTTGATAGGGGTAGTTTCCAAACCTGCTGATCTCTCCGCCACATTTCAGGCAACCAAGGAATTTCGGACCTGTGGTCAGCCTGTCGAGAGTTACATCGATACAACGCGCCAGTTGTTGACCAGGCACCATTTCCCAAAGCTCTTCATCCCCTTTCGCAACCCATCCTTTTGCCATTAAAATGGCCTGGTCTCTTAATTTTCCTGCCCAGGAATACTTCTCACAATTAGCACGAAGATTATCTATGCGTTCCTTTGTATAATAACCTCCATAGACCCGCTGAGCCTGCAGCGTCGCGCCACTGCAAATAAAACAGAACCAAAAAAGCAACTGCCTAAGAAATAAGATTTCCTTTCTGTTCATAGTATAAGTTGTCTGGGTTTCCTGGTTAAGACTGTTTCTGTTGATGACGGTTCTCTAATAATGTTTCTGTTAATGACGGTTCTATTAATGACTCCGTTAATAGCGGTTCTCTGTTTAAATTCCCAATACTCTTTTGGCATTTCCAGAACGCAATAGCTCAAGGGTGGATACATCGGCCTCGGAAGGCCTCAGCGACTCTATCCTTAACATGCCTGTTAAATAATCAAGCATGGGGGAATGTGTGCCAAATGCAAAGTTTTCTTTACCATGTTTCTGCAGGTAATCATTCATGTTGGTAATCGACCGCCCCGAGGTATCAAATNNGATCAAATAATACAGTTGATTTTTTCAGCAATTCATTTTCCTCCTCATTTAAAACGGTGACATTGGCATAATTCAATACCAGGAATTTCGCATCGGGTACTGCTTTAATAATGGGTAGAATATTTCTCAGGTTCCATTCAGGTTTTGCTGTACCCGCAACATAATTAACATCCATCCAGGAACGTTCCCTGCTATCTTCCATCCGTATGGTAAAAGCGACGGGTAGTCCATGGTCCCGAACTCTTTTTACTAATTCAATGCTGGCGGGGTCGGCGATTTCATAATCATGATACTTGGGGTATAAGCGAACTCCCTTCATTCCCATTTTCTTTATGCAGGTTTCGAGATCATTCTTCCAGCCTGCATAAATAGGATTGATAACGGCATAAGGAATGAAGTGCCCTGCAAAACGCCGTTTGGATTTCAGTTCTTCGTATAGTTCTTCGTTGGCCGACTGGGTGTTCTTATAGAAGATTCCATTCAGGTTGCTGATAACCGATACATCCACATTAAACCGGTTCATTCTTTCCAGCAATGAATTACAGGTATTGTAATGAACCTTCCTGAAGGGCCAGTGACCCACGTATGCGTTAATATCAATCAACATGGTTGCCGGCTTTTTTTAGGATGTTATTGTAATTGTGAAAGAAGACCTTTTTCTTTTGAGACTCGGATAGGTTGGCTGCCAGGATCTTTCCCACGCTTTGATAATAACAGTTATCAGTACCAAAAAATACCCTGTCTTCACCGAGTTGCTGTACGGCAAAATCAACCATGTATTCGGGATTATTACTTCCCGATGTATCTACATAGATATTTGGGTAATCCACAAACGATTTGCAGGCATATTCCCAGTCTCCTCCTCCCCCAATATGAGCATACTGGAACATGGCTTCGGGATAGCGTTGGGCTATGTCCGTGAAATCTTCCGGGATGGAAGTATTGGGCCGGATCTTCGTATCGTATTTCATTCGGTATCCCCCCACTCCCAGTTGCGTATGCGCATGCATGTGAATGATCATTTTGTGATCGATCATTTTTTCAATGACGGGATAAAAAAGAGGATCATTGATCTTCACCTGTGTATATACTTTCAATCCAACCATTCCAAGATCCACACAGCGGGCAATTTCCTCAAGTGATTCTTTCTGAAAAACGGGATTCAGGGTAAACTGGCCGAGGAAGCGATCAGGATAGGCCTTCATGGCATCCAGAACCTGGTTATTATATTTTCGAAATTCCCCGGGCGTTCCAACTCCCTCATAGGCAGGGCGTGATATGACCATTTTTTCAATTCCCAGCCTGTCGGCAAAATCGATATTACCTTCGGGTGGGCCATCAAAAAGATGAACATGGATATGGGCATCAATCTTTCTAAACTTTCTAACCTCCTTCATGAGGTCAAAATCAAAAGCGGCCTGATCGGTATTATGCACCTGTTGCCCGCCTGAGCTGATGTTATTTGATTTGCCGGCAACAAAACTCAGCAAACCAGAGGCGGTTACCAATCCTGCCGAAGAAAGCAAACTACCTGAAACAAATTTTCGTCTGTTCATGCTGGTTATAATAAGATTTTATGCATGATAAATGAACAAGGGCTAGCTTCCCTGTTTGAATAAGCCCTGGTAATGNNCTGTTTGAATAAGCCATGGGTTTGCGGCAGGGGTTCAAATATTCCCCCACTGCGCTCATAAAAATTCTTATCCAGTTGAAATGCGCCATCCCTGACCTTTGTCCATGGTGCGCCGGATCCGGGATGGTAACTTACCAGCTTGTCCCAGTTCCTGTAATTCATATCTCCATTGGTTTCCATCATCCCCATATTGAGGCCGGGAAATGGCATCAGGCGTGCCGCAAGGTTCTTATGCCAGTCGATTAATACAGGGTTTACGGTCAGGTCAGCACAAAAGCAGGGAATATTTTTGCTGGCTGCCAGTTCTGCGATCTTCATGCTCATGCTCAGGGTTTTTGCAATACCTTTTAAAACCAGCGACCCATAACCCTGTTCTATCCTTTTCAATGCATCTGCTTCAGTATGCACGCTTTCGTCGGCAGCGATAATTATACCTGTATCATGCACCAGTTCATCATTTTGTTCGGTAAATGGCTCTTCAAATAAAAGTACCTGGTCAAGTGCGCCAATTTTTTTTGCGTGACCGAGATAACGCATTAAGGTCTCCTTCTTTTCATAACGGCCATTGGCATCAATGGTATAAATCAGTTTTCCATTTTTTGTTTGGGAGGTCCGAAGACCCTTCAGGGCATTATGGATCAGCGTCAGCCTGTCCATATCGCCTTTCAGCATCTGGTCCTGGCTGCCGGGAAAACCGGCTTTTATCTTTATGACAAAATAACCATCCCTCACTGCCTTTTGAACTTCTTCCATCGGCATGGCATAGGGCACCTGGAACATTACCGCAATTTTTTCGTTGTGGTGCTGTAATGCTTTTCGATAGCGTGCAGGTATCATTTCATCAAAAGACGAAATATTATTTTCTGCGGCATAGAGCAACCAGGCAGCGTTGTCAACACTTACCAGGGCATTGTAAATNNGTTTTCTTTACCAGCTGCAATGCTTTATCGGCCACGGCATACATCAGTGCATTTCCCCCGCTTTCAGAATGTGCAGCAAAAAGGTCGGCATCACCGTATAGCACGCTTTGAGTGGCCATCCCTATTCCCGATTTTCCCGACGATGAGGTGAGTTGTACAACAGTTTGCCATAACTCGGTCAGGTAACCGCCTTTAAATCCAAAAGGGCGAATAAGCTTTTCACGCTCAAAATCTGCATTCGTACGAACAACTTCAATCATTTTGTGAGGTATTGGAATAAATGAAATTCCAGGAATGCCAAACAAACCGGAGGCGGTTACCAAACCTGAATTTTTTACAAATGTTCTTCTATTCATGCTACAGCTTTTTGGATATCCGAATTCTTCAATTCGAAAGCTTTNNCCTCCGAATTCTTCAATTCGAAAACTTTCTTACACTTTTAACTTCATCAGCTTTTTTGCATTTTCAAATAGAAGTTTCCTCTCGATTGTTCTTGATGCAGAAAACTTACGGATAGCTTCGATAGTTTGTTTGCCCTGGCAGGTGCCTTCCTCACCTATTGGGTCAGCACAATCGCTTCCATAGATCAGTTTATCCTGGTGGCGCTTTAAAAAGTCCCTGGTAAATTCTTCATCACGCATTAATGCACTCAAACCTGAACCAGCCGATAAATCCCCATACAGGTTAGGATAATCGGCAAGCAGTTTATCGGTCCATCCACCGGATGAGATCTTGCCTTTAGGATAGAGTATATTTTGATCTTTATAACCTCTATCAACATTTGCCCACCATGTTTGTGCGTGACCAAGGAAATTTACTCTCGGATATTTTCTGAGCATCTTATGAAAACGCTCGAAGCCTGTATTATACATTCTATATTGCCAGTGCATAAGAACAGGAACATCATAGGCCTGGGCAAGCTGGTAGATCCGCTGCATTTCCGGTGAATCACATTCCACATTAAATTTCAATTCACCGATAACAGGTGCACCCAGTTTCAGGTATTTTTCAATCTCCTCGACGGCGTTGGGAAGATCAGGCACTTCATTGGCACCAAATAAAAATTCTTTAGGGTATTGCTGTGCCATTTTATAACAATACTCATTGGGTGTTGCCTTTGCCTGCAGTCCGTTAGAAACACCATAATGTGTAGATCCATAACTTACCGGGTGTCCGGAAGGAAGTAAAATAGTGGTAGTTATACCCATGGCCCGCTGATGGGTGAGCAGGTCTTCAGCAGTGCGGCCAAGATAATCCGTATGTTGATGAATATCTATGATGCGATTGTCCGGTTCATCCGCGAATGCACCAAATACTGATTGACCTGCGCTAATTGCCGCCAGGGATCCAAGTCCGGCCATGGATGCTTTTTTAAGAAAATCTCTGCGGGAGGAATCTTGTTCTTTCATAATCTCAGAATATGGGGTGAGGAAATAATTAATACTATCGTTTATACAGGAATGGATTTCAATTTATCGCGATTCTCATATACCTTATGTACTGCGCTGATAATATCGGTCATATCTTCAGTACTGCCAAGAAGATTTCCAGATCCGCCCATCACCACGATATTTTCACCCACCTTGTCGCAATTGGGTAATACCAATTCTTCGCGGAATTGTTTCAGCCTGCTCTTGGTGTACATTGCTTTATATTCTTTTAAACCCAGGATGTGTTCCGTCCATGGTTCGGTGTGCAAGCCTTTGATATAGGGACTAAAGGGAATACCCTCTGCGGCCATGGCTTTAAGAAACTGGCTTCTTTCAGCACCATTGAAATATTCTTTATTGTATGACATCGCATAGAGGTAGTAGCCTCCGCTTTCTGTTCCGTCATATTGTTTTTGCGGAATGAGACCCTCAAAACCCTTAAGTTTTTCTGAAAGATAATCTGCATTCCGGTTACGGGTCTGGAAGCGTTCGTATGCTCCTCCCAGTTGGGAAAGTAATACTGAACCTTCGAATTCATTCATCCGAAACTTTGGGCCAATGGTCACATTAGAACCCTTCCTGTTGGTGCCATGATTCTGAACAGTATAAACCTTATCCATAAGCGATTCATCATTGCCAATTACTGCTCCTCCTTCGCCGCAGGCGATTTGCTTACTACCCTGGAAACTAAAGCAACCCAGGTCTCCTATCGTTCCCAATTGTTGTCCACGGTATTTTGCAAAATTGGCCTGGCAGGCATCTTCTATCACCCGCAGATTATATTTTTTGGCAAGGGCCATTATCTTGTCCATCTCGCAGGGAATTCCCATAATATATACCGGCATGATGGCTTTGGTGTTACGGTTGATCTTCTTTTCAATCAGCGACGCATCCATCTGGAAGGAAGCCGGATCTAGATCTACCATAACAGGTAATGCCCTGCTGCAGATGATTGAGGAAATGGTTCCAAAGTCGGTGTAAGGTGAAGTGATGACCTCATCTCCGGGACCTATCCCCAATGCCTCAACGCTGGTGCTCAGGGCCTGTGTGCCCGAGCCGGTTCCCACACAAAATTTTGCACCGGTCATTTTCGCATATTCTTTTTCAAATGTTGCTACTGTTCCGTTAACCGGGTTATTAATGCGACTCCAGGCTCCGCTTTTGGTAGTGTTGGCAATGGATTCCAGCATCTTCTCATCAACGATCATATTGGGCCAGCGAGGCCATGTTATCCGTCGTATTGGAGTTCCACCCAAAGCGGCGAGGGAATTGATTTTTGAAGAATTATATATCGGGGAAGCAGAGCCTGCAGCCATTGCT
>DQHT01000052.1 GCA_003531115.1 Bacteroidota bacterium
GGTTATGGGTTATGGGTTTCGGGTTATGGTTACCTAAACCCTGTAGCCTTTAGCCTGTAGCCAAAAATACATTTCCGATTCTGACTCCAAAAGGCTAATTTGCGCCAAATTTTTTACATGAGCGTTCTCGTTAACAAACATTCAAAGATCATAGTTCAGGGGTTTACCGGTAGTGAAGGCACTTTTCATGCTTCACAAATGATTGAGTATGGTACCAATGTGGTGGGTGGAGTAACCCCTGGTAAAGGTGGCAGCAGCCATTTGGACCGGCCCGTTTTTAATACGGTGGAAGCTGCGGTAAAAGAGACCGGAGCGGATGTGTCGATTATCTTCGTTCCTCCTGCATTTGCGGCCGACGCCATTATGGAAGCGGCTGATGCGGGGATTCGTGTAATCGTTTGTATCACTGAAGGAATCCCTACCCGCGACATGATCACGGTAAAAGCCTATATCAAAAAAAGAAATTGCACCCTGATCGGACCGAACTGTCCGGGAGTTATCACACCTGATGAAGCCAAAGTGGGTATTATGCCGGGTTTTGTATTTAAAAAGGGCCGGATAGGAATCATCTCCAAATCAGGAACCTTAACGTACGAAGCTGCCGATCAGATCGTAAAAGCAGGACTTGGTATTTCCACAGCCATAGGTATTGGTGGCGACCCGATCATTGGAACTCCTACACGCGAAGCGGTGATCATGCTGATGAACGATCCGGAAACGGATGCCATCGTGATGATCGGCGAAATTGGTGGTAACTATGAAGCTCTTGCAGCCGAATGGATACAGGCGAATGGAACCAAACCGGTAGTTGGGTTTATTGCCGGACAAACCGCTCCTGCCGGACGTCGTATGGGTCATGCCGGTGCGATCGTTGGCGGAAAAGAAGATACTGCTGCAGCTAAAATGGAGATCATGCGTCGCTGCGGGATCCATGTTGTGGAGTCTCCGGCTGAAATCGGAAGCGCCATGGCTGCCCTTTTAAACGCTCCTCAAGCCTAATCCCGGGCACGTTTATCGCGTGCTCTTTTGTTTATAGATAGTATGTTATAGAAAATTAAAACCGGAAGAAATTCCGGTTTTTTTTAATAGATCATGGTCACTGTACCCTTGTAATCAACCCATTCCCCTCCACTCGAACGAACTTTGGCGATCACATAATAAACCCCTGCCGGGAGTAATCTGCCTGTGGCCTGGCTTGCTCCGTTCCAGCAAAAATGGATATCCTTACTTTCATAAACCAATTCAGCATAGCGGTTGTAAATTTCGATCTCCAGTTCATCACAGTTATTTAATCCATCAAAGGAATAACAGGTATTGAGGTTATCCCCCGGATCGGGTGTAAATACGTTGGGGATCATCAGCTTGCCTCCGGCAGGTTCTGTCAGGTTTATCGTTTTTTCAAGGGTATCGGCACAGGGACCACTTTTATTTGTTATAAAACGAACCACATAGGTTCCGTAATTCGTGTATTCGTGAAGGGGATCTTTTAGTGTGGATGTTGTTCCATCTCCAAAATCCCAGAAATAGCCTAATGGTGCCGCACTGTTTGCGTTAAATTGAACTTCCTTTGAACAAGGTTTAAATGAAGCCGTAAAATCAGATGGAATTGTAGGTACGACTTCAATATCCACAAAAACCGAATCAACAAGGTTACAGGAAAGCGAATCGACCACTTTCAAATAGGCCCTGAATTTGCCCGACTGGGTATAGGTATGCGTGGCGTTATAGCCCGTATCGCTGCTTCCATCGCCAAAAACCCAGGTAAAGCTGGTTCCTTTATAACTTCTATTGGTGAAATTGACGGTTAAAGGCGAACAACCCAATTGTGGGGCAGCAATAAAATCAGATTCTATAGCATAGGTAATTTGAAAGTCGAGTTTAAAGGAAGCATTGCTGCAACGGGGACTCGAATTTATGGGAAAAGCCGCTCCGGGAGTGGTAACGATATCCGATATAAAATAAGGACCACCCGACTCCGGACAACTTCCGCATATGGAATGGTATACCACACCGCGTTTATCAAAGCGGCTTGTTCCGCCATCAACATGGTCGGCAGTTTGTGTGCCTCCAAAGAAGGTAGCGTAAATGAGGTTTTGTGCATTTTTATCCAAAACCCCAAGATAAAAGTCGTTTCCATCCGTTTGCGGATATAAGGCATCAGGGGTAACAGGCAGACCGGCTGTTGTTCCTACATGCCCAACCCCCGCATCGGAACCCCAGCCGGCAAAATAAATATTGTAACAATTGTCGACGAGGAAGGCGGTGGGTGAAAAATTGGGATTATTTGTCCGGTTTCCCAGCGTGGTGGCCATCAAAAGGGAATCGAGCTTTTCATCCATTTTCATGATAAATTGTCCACCGCCCGGGAAATTATACGGACTACCAACAAGAGGCATGGTGCCGGCAGTCTGACCAAAAACATACACATGATTTTTCAGGTCAAAATCAACAAAATAAACCTGATCGTACTGCGCTGTACCGATATAGGTCGAAGCCAAAAGCTTTTTTGTACCCTGATCGATACGCAAAACCATTCCGTCAATTCCACCCTGCCTGGTCGGATAAAGGGCATCAGGAGTTGTGAAGAGCGTACTCAGGGTTCCTCCACCCGAAATAAGATTATTGCTCCTGTCGATTCGCAATGCATAAAGCGCGTCGTCTTTATCCCCGCCCCAATAAGTGGCCCACATTACATTCTGCAGGGAAGAATCCAGTTCCATGATCAGTCCGTCATACCCGCCGCCATGTTGGGTCTGGATAGCATCGGGGCTGATTAGAATTCCTGAAGAAGATTTCGCACAGGAGGCAAAAAAGATATTCCCACTTCGTGCCACCTGAATATCACCCCGGTGATTGTCGGCAAAATTGTAGGTGAGCGCAGTATTGTCAAGCACTCCGTCATCACCGGGACCACCAATATAGGTCGAACCCACTAAGGCCGATCCATCGAAAGAAAATTTAACCACCACGATATCTGCGCCTCCACCCAGTGTTGTGTCGGCCGCCAGCGAATCAACGGGAAAATCATCAGAATAGGTGCTTCCTAAAATTACCAGTCGGTCTTCGGCATCCACCACCAGACTATGTGGATAATCGTTGTCGGTTCCTCCCAGGTAAGAAGCCCATACCAATACTTTTCCCGATGAATCGTATTTGCTGATGGCCATATCGCATTGGAAAAAGCCATAAGGACCGCTGGTACCGATAAATCCTGCCGGATTCACCTGAAAAGCTCCTGTTGTGGCAGGATAACGCCCGTTAGGTGCCTGAGGATAGGGTTCCGTAACATTCCCGGCAGCATACAAATTTCCGCGGCTGTCGTAAGTGGCCGTAAAACCGAAATTGTCGGCCGATGAGCCGGAATAGGTAGCAAATATCATGATGGGCGGGTCAATGATCAAAGGCAGATCAGGGTTGTATTCCCCCACTTTAAAACGAATATTTTTTCCTTCCAGGACATAGCTGCAGGGTACTAACCTTCTTTCTTCACCCACCATTTGGTAAGCCAATGGAACTCCTTCTACCAGGTGATTTACAGAAGTTCGGATATAGAGAATTCCATTGTCAAGGAAGATATCCTCTGCCCCTTCATAGTGAATGTTGATCTGTGCCGGATCGGCATGGGGTGCAATGATCCAGTCGTATTTTAATCCGCTGGCATCATTGTACAATTTGAGGTCAATGCCGGGATATAAGTTTGTGTAGTCCACTTCATTAAAAACGGGTACCTGGCTCGCCCATTTGCTTTTGTCTCTTCCGATAAAATAATTTCGATGGAAAGGATAAGGCATTTTGCCATCTGCCAAGTTGGGTTTTGCACCGACAAATTTGGTTCTCAACACATGATAACGCATGGCAAAACCTTCAGGAAATTCTTTTTTATGGTGACTAATATCATGGAAAGTGGAATAATCATCTCCATGCAAAAAATAATAGGTGAAACCCTGCTGTTCTACGAAAAGTTTGCCGGAAAGAATGTCGCCTTCAAAGAGCACATTCGGGTGCCATTGTCCGTCGTTACGGGTAAATTGAACGGGTGTTTGAGCAAATGACGGAAGTGCATAAGCTACCCATAAGAGTAGCAGCATGGCCTGTCTTTGCTTAATTCCCATAAATTCAAAGTTAATCAATCCGCTCAAATTAAAGGATAGACCGCTTTTCCCGTCAAATAGTTGTACGCGCTGCGGGCATTTCGAGCAAATTAGTTCTCCAGACCCTATCTTCGCGCAAATTTTTAGAGCATGGTCCACGAATTATCCGAACAGGAAATACAGCGCAGAGAAAAAGTTACCCAATTGCGGGAAATGGGTATTGAACCCTACCCTGCAGAGGCATTTGAGGTAAATGTAACAGCGGCCGAGATCAAGGAAAACTACGAACGGTCCAAGCTCGATTATAAAAATGTAAGCATCGCCGGCCGGTTGATGAGCCAGCGCATCATGGGTAAAGCTTCTTTTGCCGAAATAAAAGACCATACCGGCCGCATTCAGATCTATGTGAACCGCGATGAAATTTGTCCGGAAGAGGATAAAAACCTCTATAACAATGTATGGAAAAAAATGCTCGATATGGGCGATTTTATTGGCGTTACCGGCTATGTATTCACTACCCAGGTTGGAGAAATTTCCATCCATGTAACAAGCTTTAAATTACTGAGCAAAAGTCTCAAACCCCTTCCTGTTGTGAAAAAAGACGCCGATGGAAATGTACACGACGCTTTTTCCGATCCGGAACAACGTTACCGCCAGCGGTATGTGGACCTGATCGTGAATGAAAAGGTAAAAGACACTTTTGTAAAACGTACGCAGATCATCAACGCCATGCGTGCTTTTTTCAATAACAGCGGCTATCTGGAGGTTGATACTCCTGTGTTACAGCCCATTCCGGGAGGGGCAGCGGCACGTCCGTTTACCACCCACCACAATGCGCTCGATATGCCTTTGTACCTGCGTATCGCCAATGAACTTTACCTGAAACGACTGATCGTAGGAGGTTTTGACGGGGTATATGAATTCTCAAGAAACTTCAGGAATGAGGGCATGGACCGCACCCATAATCCGGAATTTACGGTGATGGAAATTTATGTGGCGTATAAGGATTATAACTGGATGATGGATTATACCGAGGCCATGTTGGAACATGTGGTGAGCGAGGTGAATCAGGGTAATACCGTGGTAAAAATGGGTGATATCGAACTCGATTTTAAACGCCCGTTTCCGCGTATCACGATGTACGATGCCATCAAACAATACACCGGTTTTGATATTTCCGGTATGGATGAGGATCAATTGCGTGAAGTATGCGGCAAACTGGGTATCCATGCCGATAAAAGCATGGGTAAAGGCAAGCTGATCGATGAGATCTTTGGTGAAAAATGTGAGAAAAACTTTATTCAGCCCACCTTTATCACCGACTACCCGATCGAGATGTCGCCCCTGTGCAAACGCCACCGGACAAATCCCGAACTAACCGAAAGGTTTGAGTTGATGATCAACGGCAAAGAGATCGCGAATGCCTATTCCGAGCTGAATGACCCCATCGACCAACGTGAACGTTTTGAAGAGCAGGTACGTTTAATGG
>DQHT01000117.1 GCA_003531115.1 Bacteroidota bacterium
GGCCGTTCCAACAGCGGAACAATTGACAGCTGTACCCCATTATTTCATTCAAAGTCACGAAGTAAGCAGCCCTTTAAGTGCAGCCGACTATGAAAAAGAAGCGCTGGAAAAACTCGAAGAACAGTTTCTCCTTCATGACACAGTGATCGTATGCGGAGGTTCGGGACTCTATCTTCAGGCCCTTGCTACCGGACTCGATCCCCTGCCACCCGCCGACCCGGAATACCGCGAAAAACTCGAAACCATTCTCGAAACGGAAGGTGTCGATACCCTGGCTCAAAGGTTGAAACTCATTGATCCTGAAAAAGCTGCCGGAATGGACCTAAAAAATCCCCGTCGTGTGATCCGGGCTTTGGAAATTCTTCATGCCGGTCCGATTCAGGTTGATAAAAGCACCCAAAAAGTAAGGAACTTCAAGGTTATTTCCCTGTCGCTCAACTTAGACCGG
The DNA here is from genome assembly GCA_003531115.1 of Bacteroidota bacterium. Classification (GTDB taxonomy): domain Bacteria; phylum Bacteroidota; class Bacteroidia; order UBA8524; family UBA8524; genus UBA8524. The sequence goes on from DQHT01000117.1 coordinate 449, forward strand.
GAAGAACTGTATAAACGGATAGATAAGCGGGTTGAGCAAATGATGGAAACCGGATTGTTGGATGAAGTGAAAAATTTGCTAGCCTGGAGAGAATCCTCCGCCCTTCAAACAGTAGGTTACCGGGAATTGTTTGACCATCTCGACGGGATCTATACACTGGAAGAAGCCGTTGAAAAGATCAAACAACATACCCGAAACTACGCCAAAAGGCAATTGACCTGGTTCCGCAATAAAGGAGAATACAACGAAGTGCGCAATTTTGAGGAAGCCCTGGCAAGTATTCAGGCCTTTATGGCCAAACAGGAAATCTAATCTTTGTTTTTCTTGATGGCAGGAATATTTACCCCAACCGTGAACATTAAAAACGAACGTTGGCTCATAAAGGTCATTTTTTCCATGGAACGGAATCCAGGTCTGGCACCAAATTCAAACTTGTAGCATAACGCCACTTTGTTTGGATGACGGTAGGCCCATCCTGCCCTCCAGCCCATACGTTTTACATAATCCGATTTGGCTTTTAAGCTGAATTCCGTATCCCCCGGACTATTTACATCGCTGAATGCCACGACCGGTGCAAAGAGGAAATCAATATAAAAATCGATCATGCTTCCCACTTTTCTTGTTCCATAATCGGTACTGGCCACAACATCTACTATGGATTTCCAATGTAAGCCGCCGTACAGGGAAGTAGCATTCATCATGGTTACGGTATTATCAACAGCCGGCGTTTCCGTTCCATTGTTGTCTTTCATCACAAAACATGAATCGGTACCATTCATTTCGTAGGCTACCCGGTTATTGTATATACCCCCGCGTACTCCCCACATCTTTCTTTTGGTAGCAGGGATCATTATGTATTTGGTGTAGGTATAACTGCCATCGGAACTTGATGAAAGAACCAGTTTCGCCTGCGACTTTTTCAGCTTATCTCTTAAAAACAACGACACCCCGGCCTCTCCATACAAGGCTAGTTTGGTCCCGTTTTTTGGATGGTATTCCGAAGTGTTTGTTTCGTCTCCGGTGATGTCGAGATAGGCTCTGCGAAAATCAGCACGGACTTCCATACGCTTTAAAAGAAGAAGATCTGCCCGAACGGAATATCCCAAATGGATGTCGGTAAAATAGAGGTCGCAATAAAAGGGTTCCAGGGAAAGTGAAAAGGCTTTTACATTTTCAGGGTCATCTGTAAGAATGCGGTAGTTTACCTTTTGGGCCATGGCAAATGTTCCGTATGCCATACAGACCAGAAATAGGATAGGTTTCATGATTTATAAGGTTTATCCATACAAATTTTTAAAAATGTATGCATAAAAATATCAGTACTAATAACCATTCTATATCCCTAGTTCTGGGTAAAAATAAACTTAAATTGCGCCATGAATCCTGCACAAATTCATCTCGCCCTTACGCACCTGCCGGTTTTCGGGTATCTCCTGTTTACTCCTTTGTTTTTTTTCGCTTTATGGAAGAAAAAACAAGACCTGCTCACGCTTGTTTCCATCATGTTTGTTCTGCTATCCCTTTCCGCTATTATCGTATTTAATACAGGAGAAGGTGCCGAAGAACTTGTTGAGGAAATAGCGGGTGTCAGTCATGATACGATCCACGAACATGAAGAATCGGGAGAAATAAGTTTTTGGTTACTGAGTATTTCCGGGCTGGCTGCAGCTTTGGTACTTGCTTTGCGGGTATCCCTGTTTCATTCGAAACAATTCAAACTGCTTATTCTGATGGCCTTATTTCTGGTTGCCACAACGGTTTCTTCGCTTTATACCGCCCATCTTGGCGGGAAGATCAGGCACCCTGAAACCTCCATTGTGCCGGTACCTGAATCGCATTCGGATGAAGGCGACAATGACTAAACATAATTATGCCCTTTCAAACGCTCAATCCGTATACCGGTGAATTCCTGTTCCAGGTGCCTTTTGACAGCTCTGCAGCCATCAAAAGCAAAATCGATGCAGGTGAATCCTGCTTTTTAGCCTGGAAAGGCCTTTCCTTCGCTGAACGGGGTGCCCTGTTTATTAAGTTGGCAGACCTGCTCGACAGGGACAAAAAGAAATTAGCCACTCTGATCACCCTGGAAATGGGCAAACCGATAAGGGAAAGCCTGGCAGAAATCGAAAAATCGGCTCTGACAGCCCGCTACTATGCTGATCATGCCGAAAGTATGATGCAGCCTATGCCTATGTCGGCGGGACAAAAAGCAGAAATACATTTTCGTCCCCTGGGCGTTGTATTTGGTATTTTCCCCTGGAATTATCCCCTTTGGCAGGTACTACGTTTTGTGATCCCCACGCTGATGGCCGGAAATACAGCTGTATTCAAACACGCGGAAAACACCCCGCAGTGTGCCGCTGCCCTGATCGACCTGTTTAAAGAGGCCGGTTTTCCGGATGGCGCCCTCTCCCATCTTTATGCTTCTCTTGAACAAATCGAAGAAATTATTGCCCACCCTGCCATACATGCCGTAACCCTTACGGGAAGTTCCCGGGCAGGCAGTTCGGTAGCAGCCCTGGCGGGTAAATATTTAAAAAAGGTCGTTCTTGAACTTGGCGGCAGCGATCCTTTTATTGTACTGCCCGATGCCGATCTGCAGGAAGCAGCCAAAATTGGTGTTCAGGCGCGTTACCAGAATACGGGACAAAGTTGTATCGCAGCAAAACGCTTTATCATTCATGAAGCTGTCTACGATTCTTTTTTATCTTATTTTTTAGAGGAACTCGACTTGTATAATGCCGGCGATCCCATGCTTGAAACAACTCGATTAGGGGTTTTGGCCCGTGAAGACCTGAGCCTGCAACTCGAAACTCAGATCAGGGATACCGTGGCTTCAGGTGCCACACGAATTCACGGTGGACAAAGGGTCGGGACGAATGGCTTTATTCCCGGTATCCTGGCGAATATACCTGTAAAGAGCAGGGCCTATCAGGAGGAATTGTTTGGTCCTGTGGCCGGGTTTTACCAGGCAGCAACCCTGGAAGAAGCCGNNGCCGTTCAGATCGCCAATGCCACTACTTTTGGATTGGGGGCTTCGGTATGGACGGCTGACGAAGATCAGTTCAGGGCATTGGCCGGAGAAATAGAAAGCGGGATGGTATATTGGAACAGCATGGTAAAATCGACCCCGGAACTGCCCTTTGGAGGGGTAAAAAATTCGGGAATCGGGCGTGAACTCAGTATCTTTGGCATTCATGAATTTACCAATATTCAATTGCTTTACCCTTTCTGAATGGAGCTTCTAGAAAAATATTTCCCGGAACTCCTTGCCGACCCGGTCAAAAAAGAACAATTCGCTAAGCTGGAGGGTTTGTACCGGGAATGGAATGAAAAGATCAATGTCATTTCAAGAAAAGATATGGATGGATTGTACGAAAAACATGTGCTCCATTCTTTGGCCATCTATTATTACCACCCTTTTCCAGGAGGTACCAGCATTCTGGATATTGGCACAGGAGGAGGTTTTCCCGGTATCCCGCTTGCTATCGCCCATCCTGAATGCGAATTTCATCTGGTTGATTCCATTGGAAAAAAGATCAATGTGGTTCGGGCCGTTCGCGAAGGCCTGGGTTTAAAAAACGTGCGTGCTACCCATATCCGGGCTGAACAATTAAAGGAAAGTTTCGATTATATCGTAAGTCGGGCTGTTGCTCCTTTGAAAGAACTGGCAGGCTGGAGCCATAAACAACTTAAAATTACCGGAAAACACGGAGTACCCGGAAAGTTTTTATTGCTTAAAGGGGGAGATCTTAAACCAGAAATTGAGGAGTTCATCGAATTGTTTCCTATATACTCCGTTAAGGAAATTCCGCTTTCCACCTACTTTTCTGAGGAATTTTTCGATACAAAAAAAATAATTGAGCTCGTACCGGTCGGAAAAAAGCGGGGATAATAAGTTTTTTGTGTTATTTTGTACAAAAGAATGGCCGAAAGGTCTATCCTTTTCATACGCTAATAGGGCTCCATTCGTGGAGTCCTATTTTTTTCCCTGTGACCGCCTTTTCCTCTGTCTTTTTAAATTTTCCGGGAAGGCTTTGTTTTATGAATAGGAGCTTCTATCTTTGCAGCCCTTAAAAACAAACAAAAATATGTACGCTATCGTAGAAATAGCCGGTCAGCAAATGAAAGTTCAGAAGGATCAAATGGTGTATGTACACCGCCTTGCTGACGCTGAAGGAGCTAGTGTAACCTTTGACAAGGTATTGTTGGTAGACAACAACGGTGAAGTAAAAGTAGGTGCCCCAATGGTTGCCGGTGCTTCTGTTACCGGTAAAGTATTGTCGCACCTGAAAGATGACAAAGTCATCATATTCAAAAAGAAAAGAAGAAAAGGCTACCGTCGTCTGAAAGGACACAGGCAGTACTTTACTAAAATTCAAATTGAGGGCATTAACGGATAATTTTTTAAGAAATGGCACACAAGAAAGGCGTCGGTAGTTCCAGGAACGGAAGAGAGTCAGAAAGTAAACGTCTCGGAGTAAAAATCTTCGGAGGACAGTTTGCCAAAGCCGGCAATATCATCATCAGACAAAGAGGAACCAAACATCACCCGGGAACCAACGTAGGTATTGGTAAAGACCATACCCTGTTTGCCCTGATCGATGGAACGGTTGTATTCAAAAAAGGTAAAAACGACCGTTCATTTGTAACGATCCAACCTGAATCAACAGAAGTTAACTAATCTATTTTCTCAGATATTCAAACCCCGGTATGGCAACGTATCGGGGTTTCTTTTTTTAAGGTGTGCGGTAAATCCAATTTGCCTGGCGGTTCAAAAAGCCGGTTTTTCCATTGTAGTTGATCGCCGCTGTCATTGCTCCGTTCAACCTCACTCCGGCCTTCATCCTGACATCCTTTTTGATCTTTCCTCGTTCATCCATCAAAAACCAATCATTTTCCATACGAATACTGGCCCAACCCTGACTAAAAGCCCTGGCTTCCATAAAGGCTTTTCCAAATAAAAGGTCGCCTTTCTTGTCAACAAACCTGTATCCGCCTAAGCGGTTCACGCAAATAATTCCGTTATCCGAAGGCCAGACCCCGTAAAAACTGTCGTTCAATACAGTTTGTCCATCGTAATTCATTAAAACCCAGAAGGGTTCGCCAAAATATTTTGCTCCAAAAACCTGCCCGTTCCAGGTACTGATGTCTTCGAAGTTCTGAGGAGTAAGCCGGAGTCCGGAAGTGTCGATCAGGTATACCCCGCCTGCATCTTTAACCCGGGCCTTTCCTCCAATAAAATTGCCGGCTTCGGTGAATTGTGCGTCGATGCGCATAAGTCCGTTGCGTCCGATATAAAACCACTTGCCGTCTTTTTTAACCGGACAAATTTCGCCCACAAATTGGCCGACTGTGTCATAACCGTACGGGATTGCAATGCTGAAGTCGCTTGTGATAAAAAACCATTTGGGTTTATTCCCTTCTGCCGCCACATCAACTGCAGCCAAACCATCTGAAAACGGTGTTCCCCGTTTAAACATGCCCTGGTTGATGATGCTGCCGTTCGAATCGATATAGGCAATTTTTTCGCCCATTTGCACAGGACTTTGAGCGTGTATGCTCAGTAAACTAATCAAACAAACCAACAGGCAGGCGCTTCGTTTCATGATATTCTGTTCTTCAATAATTGGGCATATTCACGGAGGTTTTGTTTTCTCTCCTTTTCTACGGTCACTGCATCAAGGAGATGATCAGCTTTGGAAAAAAACTCTTCCGCCTTACTCCGTGCCCTGTTTTCACAATCCAACTGTTTGTAAATCGTTTTTACCGCATCAATTTTTTTGTTCGGATCAGTTTTAACACCCATCCATTTATTCAGTTCGGCTTTTTGGGTCGCATCTCCCCTTTCGAGGGCATCCAGCAACAAATAGGTTTTTTTATCCGCCAGAATATCGCCCCCCGGCAGTTTTCCCACCTTTTCGCTGTCGCCAAATACATCAAGCACATCATCCATAAGCTGAAACCCCATGCCCATATAGATGCCAAAATCATACAAAAGGTCTGCATCCGCTTCATTTGCCTCAGCTACCAGAGCTCCTACCTGTAAGGAACAAGCCAGCAGGACTGCCGTTTTGAGTTCGATCATCTTTAAATAATCTTCTACCCGCACCTGGTCCATGGTCTCGAGATCCATGTCCATTTGTTGTCCCTCGCAAACCTGGGCGGCTGTCTGGCCAAAAGTCTCAAGAATTTTGATCCGTGCCTGGCCTTCACTTTTCATCATGAACTCATACGCTTTTACCAGCATGAGGTCGCCGGAAAGGATGGCATTGGGCACATTCCACTTTTCATGGACCGTTGCCTGCCCTCTTCTTAAGGGCGCATTATCCATGATATCATCGTGCATGAGGGTAAAATTATGGAACACCTCAAGTCCGATAGCCGGCAATACCGCCCTTCCCACATCACCATGCATCATGTCGCAGGCGATCAGGGTAAGCATGGGACGCATTCGTTTCCCGCCCAGATCCATCAGGTAATTCAATGGAGCATACAGGTTTTCCGGTTTTCCTTCGAAACGTATCCTTTCCAGCATCGAGTCGATGCGTTGCTGGTAGCGGGTCAGGTCTTCCATTTTTTAATCAAATCGTTTTGTATTCGCAACAATAGTAAAATCAATGGTCCTTTTTATGGGATCCGTCTTTTTCACCAAAACTTTGATCTGGTCGCCGATCATAAAACGTTTTTTATTTTTCTTTCCTACCACCGCTCGTGCTTTTTCATCGAATTCATAAAAGTCGTCATACAAAGTATTCAAACGGATCATGCCTTCGCATTTGTTTTCGATCAGTTCCACATAAATGCCCCAATCCGTCACTCCCGAAATGATGCCCTCAAAAACCCGACCTACAAAACGCTGCAGGTATTCTGCCTGCTTGTATTTTACCGACGCCCGTTCGGCTTCGGCAGCCTTCGACTCCATTTCAGAGGAATGTTTACACTGTTTCTCCAGGGTGGTCCTGTCCATTCCTTTCGGAAGTTTTTCCTTATTCAGGTAGATCTCTAAAAGCCGGTGGGCCATGAGGTCAGGATAACGGCGGATGGGTGAGGTAAAATGGGAATAATGTTCAAAAGCTAAACCGTAGTGGCCCGACTTTTTGGTGGTATACAAGGCCTTAGCCATGGTACGAATGGCCATGGATTGCAGGATATTCTGTTCGGGTTTACCTTCTACTTCCGTTAAAAGTTTATTGAATGAACCGGCGATTTGTCCTTCAGATTCAAACTTAATGCTGTAGCCAAAACGTTTGATAAACTGGGAAAATTCCATCAACTTATCTTCATTCGGGGTGTCGTGGACCCGATAAATAAAAGGTTTATCATGTTTGGGGTCTACCGGCAACTCGCTGTCTTTTTTCTTCGGCGTGGCAAATTCGGCCACTTTTCGGTTGGCCAGGAGCATAAATTCTTCCACAAGTTTGTGGGCGTCTTTCCTCACCTTTTTATAGAGTTCCGTAGGGCGACCTTCATCATCCAGAAGAAACTTGACTTCTTCGGTTTCAAAGCTGATGGCTCCTTTTTTAAAGCGGGCTTCTTTCAGGTTTTTGGCAATTTCATTGAGTTTGGCCAGTTCATCGGCATATTCGCCGGTTTTGGTCTCGAGGATCTCCTGGGCTTCTTCATAGGTAAAACGCCGGTCTGACCAGATCACTGTTTTCCCAAACCACTCGTCGTGCACATTTCCCAAATCATCCAGTTCGAAGATGGCCGAGAAGGTAAGTTTTTCTTCGTGCGGACGTAAGGAACAAACCCCGTTGCTCAACTTTTCAGGAAGCATGGGGATGGTACGGTCGACCAGATAAACAGAGGTTGCCCGTTCAAAGGCGTCGTCGTCAAGCCCGGTGCCGGGACGAACATAGTGGGATACATCGGCAATATGGATACCCACCTCATAGCGGCCCTTTCCAAGGTCTTTAAAAGAGATGGCGTCGTCGAAATCTTTCGCATCGAGCGGGTCGATGGTAACGGTCAATGTTTTGCGCATGTCGCGCCGTTTGGCTATTTCGTCGGCAGGTATTTTGGTGGAGATCGCCTCGGCTTCATTTAATACCGATTGCGGAAAGGCGAGCGGGAAACCAAATTCTGCCACGATGGCATGCATTTCGGTATCGTGTTCGCCGGGTTCACCGAGGACCTGGGTAATTTTTCCAAAAGGATTTTTCGCTTTTTCCGGCCAGTCGGTGATCTCTACCAGCACTTTTTGTCCGTCGCGGGCACCGTTTAGGCTTTCGACCGGGATAAAAATATCGGTATACATACGCCGGTCGTCGGGAAGTACAAAAGCCAGGTCGCGGTTACGTTGCAAGGTTCCCACAAAGAGACTTTTGGCCCGTTTAAGGATCTCAACGACCGCCCCTTCCATACGTTTGTTTTTCTTTCTGGCATAAAGCTGAACCAGCACGGTATCGCCGTGGAAAGCGCCGTGGAGGTCGCTTGGGGCAATAAAGATATCGTCTTCGCCTTCTTCATCAGTGATGAGGAAACCGGCACCACGGGCGGTGATGTCCATTTTCCCTTCCACCTGGGAAAGCTGTTGAATATGGTGGAATTTTCCCCTTTCCAGTTCGCCGATCTTTTCAGCACGGGCGAGCGTTACCAGTGCATTGAGCACATCGTTTTTATCGCCGTTGTAATTGATGCGGGCCGCAACTTGTTTGTAATTTAAGAGGGATGTCGGGTTGGCTTTGAAAGCAGCCAGGATTTGGTGTTCAAGTTCGGGATTGGAACCTGTGTATTTTATTTTCTTACTCACTAGATCAAATGTAGATTGTATTCTCTTAACTGCGAATATTCGGCCAGAAAATTAACGTAGAATTTATGTAGCTTTCGGCATGCATTATTTAAAACCCTTCTGGTCCTTTCTGCTTTCACATGGCCTGATCTTTTTCGCCACGGGAATTATTTTCCTGATCCGCCAGGGCGGTTCCCTGAACAATCCGCTTTTTGTAATGGCCCTGCTTTTATTCTCTGCGGCAGTTATTCAAGGTGTCATACTCTGGAAACAGCATAAAAAGGGACTACGCTGGTTTCCCCCTTTATTGGTGATTCTGAGCGATGTGGTTTTGGGTGCACTGATCCTTTATGCTCCTGAGGAAAGTTTAAGGATCTTTGTATTGATCCTAATTGGCTGGTCGGCGCTGATGGCTATCCTCCTGCTCGCCCATTTCGGCGTAAAAAGACCCTTTCGTGCAGGCATGGCTGCTGCGGGAGTTACCTTTCTGATCATCAGTATTTATATGGTATTGCAACTCGATGATCTGGAAAGTATGGAAGATGATCGTCTGCTTGGAATTCTAAGTCTGGTGTTTTCTGTGTTTTTGATCTATGTGGCGTTGCAGTTGAAGTTTCAGAAAATCCCGGTTAAGCTTGCTGATCTGCCTGATAATAAGGAAGCATAAACTAAACAAAGGACAGAAGTTTTCTGTTTTTGTCGCGGAGTAAGGGCAGAAAATTTTCTGCCCCCGCCTTCGCTAAAGCTACGGCGGGCGCAGCCCCTAATCCTTCTTTAACTGCGTATAATACTCGTAGAAATACGGAATCGTCTCTATTCCTTTATAGAAGTTAAACAAGCCATAATGCTCATTTGGTGAGTGAAGGGCATCCGAATCTAATCCGAAACCAAACAGCACCGATTTTAGTCCCAGTTCTTTTTCAAACAAGGCTACGATAGGAATACTTCCTCCACCGCGGGTTGGGATCGGCGTTTTTCCAAACGTCTTTTCCATGGCCATGGCAGCGGCTTTAAATTCCAATGAATCGGTTGGCGTTAAAACAGGATTCCCGCCATGGTGCGGGGTGATTTTTACACTTACCCCTGCCGGAGCGATCTTATTAAAATGTTTGACAAACTTTTCGGTGATCTCATCGCCGGTTTGGTTCGGTACCAGGCGCATGGAAATTTTCGCGTAGGCTTTCGAAGGAAGTACGGTTTTGGCTCCTTCTCCGATATACCCGCCCCAGATCCCGTTTACATCCAGGGTCGGACGAATACCGGTACGTTCCATCGTACTAAATCCTTTTTCTCCCCAAACCTCATTGATGCCCAAATCTTTTTTGAATTCGGCAAGATCAAAAGGCGTTTTGGCCATGGCTTCACGGTCGGCGGCTGAAGTTTCCAGCACATTATCGTAAAATCCTTCAACCGTAACCTGGTTATGTTCATTATGGAGGGAAGCGATCATTTGGCAAAGGATATTCACAGGATTGGCTACAGCTCCTCCATAAACTCCGGAGTGGAGATCGCGGTTCGGGCCGGTGACTTCTACTTCCACATAACTGAGTCCTCGTAGACCAACATCTATAGAAGGCGTATCATTGGCGATCATGGAGGTATCGGAAATAAGCACCACATCGGCTTTCAGGCGTTCGCGGTTTTGGATACAAAAAGGACCGAGGTTGGTGGAGCCCACTTCTTCTTCTCCTTCTATCATAAACTTCACATTGCAGGAAAGGGTATTGCTCTGCACCATGGCTTCGAAGGCTTTTACATGCATATACATTTGCCCCTTATCATCACAGGCTCCCCTGGCATAAATTTTTCCATCGCGGATGGTAGGTTCAAAAGGGGGTGTTGTCCATAGATCGTATGGAGTTGCAGGCTGCACATCATAGTGCCCGTAAACAAGAATGGTTGGCAAAGCCGGGTCGATCATTTTTTCTCCATAAACAACCGGATAGCCTTTTGTTGGGATGACCTCTGCTTTATCGACACCTGCTTTGATCAGGCTGTCCTTTACAAATTCAGCAGCTTTCAGGGTATCCGCTTTGAATTCAGAATCGGCACTAACGGATGGTAGTTTCAATAATTCGAGCAATTCATTGAGGAAGCGGTCTTTGTTGGCTTCTATATAGTCTTGTCTGTTCATATTCTCCAATTTGCCGCTAAAGTACGGCAAAATAAAAAACCTGCCTATCTTTGTTGTCGGGCTGGATCCATTTGAAAATTTCAATACCTTGACCATACCGACTGAACATGCTGTTAAAAGCAGGCCGGAGTAGTTCGTCGAAAGGCGAGTGATTCGAAAGAACGCCGGATCCTTGATGCAGTAACTAAGTCAAATCCTTCATTCAAGAATTTTTCAACCAGCCCGATTTTTTTGCAACCTTTCCGCCATTCCGCGCATCTTGCCTTTGTATTTCATGGATTATCGACAGTTTTCCATGGTTAATACACGAAGAATCCTATTTTTGTAGTTAAACCGTTAAGGACATTGACAACTGTATGAAAAGAGTCTTACCATTTTTGTTTCTGCTTTTGGGCGTTTTTTCTTGTGTAACGGAAAGTATGGCGCAGGTTCCGGGATTACCTAACCGATGGAACAGCATCAGCATGCCGGATATTGATACGGGTTTGGTTGGACCGGCCACCTTCACAGTAGGAGGTAAAACCTATATCGTAGGCGGTGACACCTCTGAATATTTCGGGGCACACAAACGCCGGACCCGTCAGGTATGGGTTTACACACACGCCACAAATTCCTGGTCAAAAACAACCCCATTCCCCGGCGACCTGCGTATGGGTGCGATCGCTTTTGGAGCCACCTCAACGGGAAAAGGCTATTATGGACTGGGGTATGACTCAGTGAGCTATGGAGATACGGCCTACCGGAACAAATTCTATGACCAGTTCGGCATGCCTCAGTTTTATGATACCATGCCCTTTCACCATGTCCGATTCTTTAAGGATTTCTGGGAGTTTGATACGGCTACATCGGCCTGGACACGCTTAAAAGATTTTCCAATCCTGGATATCCCGGCTGAGGATACTTTCCCAAGTCCGCTTATAGAAAACGGGATCGCGAACGCAACTGGTTTTAGCATCGATACCGTTGTAACCATTAATGGAAACACCACGAAAAATTTTGCCGGAGGATTTATTTTCGGAGAATACCTGGAAATTCGCTGGGATTCCAACTTCGGAACCCCTACTCCTCCCAAATACGGAGACCTGAAATGGGATGGTTCGGTAGGAATTGTCTTTATCAAAAAACCTTATTTCTATGATGCCGTTCTCGACTCCTTCTTTGTGGGACCGGATATGCCCGGACCCGGTCGTTCGAATGGTGCGGCTATGATCCTCGACGGACAACAAACCGTAGCCGGAAAAAACCCGCGATTATATGCCGGTTTGGGAGATAATGACGCCTATAATCTTCAGCTTCTTAATATTCACCTGAAAGACTGGTATTCATACGACTTTGCCACGAACACGTGGAAGGTTGAACGGGTATTGCCGGATTCCGGAAAATCCAATGTAGGAACATTTTCTTTTGAGCATGTGGGTTTTGTTACCTGTGGATATGATGCTGAATGGAGAAAGACCTTCTTCGTATACAATACCGATGACGAAGACTGGCTTCGCTACCCGGATTACCGTGATTCAGGTCGTTCTTTGGGAGCAGCTTATGTTCATGGAAACAGAGGCTTTTATGGAGCAGGATTCCGTGGCAACTCGGAAGAATTGAAAACCTTTTCCTGGTATACGATCGATACCAATACCATTCGTCTTTACCCAAGCTTCGCCCAGGGGGATACCTTCTGCGCCGGCTCAAACATTACCTTCGACTGGTATTCCGGAATTAGTTTTAACCCGGGCTCGGTTATGGTGGTTCAGATCTCCGATAAAGACGGGATCTTCGAATATCCGATCACGGCCAATTCCAATATGGATACCTTCGCCATTGTTGGTCAGGGTGGTACCATTACAGCCAAAATCCCACATAAAATACCAAGGGGCGGTGATTATAAGATCAGGATCTTAAGCACCTCACCTTTCTATATAAGTCGAAATACACCTACGATCTTTGTTAAGGAGAACCCGAAATTCACCTATTATCCTAAGACTCACCCCGTTATCGATACCGTTTGTATCAACAGCGACTTCTTTATTCCTTCGGAAGTGAGCGGAGATAAGTTAAATAAAGGGTACTACGATTACTCCTGGTTGAAAGACGGTGTTCCAATGGGAATTAATAATGACACCCTCTTTATTAACCAGATCCAGGTAGCTGATGAAGGCATCTATCGCCTGGTTGCCACCGGAGATTGTTATTCTGATACTTCGGTAGCTTACAATATTTCCGTGGAAAACATCCCTCCACCTACCATTCTTGATAATCTGGATTATCCAGGTATGGTGGGTAACGATCTTTTCCTTTGTGAATATGATACCAATACCTTCTATATCGATGCCACAGGTAAAAACATAACCTACCAATGGTACCATAACGGACAAAAACTGGATTCCCGCGACAATATCGAAGGATTAGGCGGACCGGTTATTAAAAACCTTTCCTGGAACCTGGGCGATTCGGGTGTCTACAAACTTCGTGTTGTGGAAGGTTGCGGTGCCTATACCGAATCGGATTCCATCCATGTACGTATGCGGGCCATTCCACGTATTACCCTTGAGCCTGTAACGCTTGACTCAGCCTACCTTGAGGGACAAACAGTTATCTTTAAAATAAAAGCGACCGGTTACGCCCTGACTTACCAATGGATAAAAGAAACCGTCAATGTGGTGAATAGTTCACGGATATTCGGTGCACAAACAGATTCACTGACCATTACTCAGCTCATTCCAAGCGATGTAGCCTTTTATATCTGCGAGGTGAAAGGTGGATGTCCCGGATTTACTGCCAGATCAAACCTGGCCACCATGGACCTGAACGCTTCCCCAACCATTATCAAACAACCGAACGATACCCTTGAACTTTGTGAGGGAGAAAGCAACGTGATCACCATCATTGCACAAGGTACCAACCTGAATTACAATTGGAAGTACGCCAGTGGAGCAGCGCTTCCTGCAGCCAACTTCCAGGGGATGAATACCCGGGTGTTGACCGTAGTTAATGCAGATCTATTGAATTCAGGCCTAATCATTTGTGAGGTTGACAATAGTGCCGGAGCCATGGTGACTTCACAAACCTGTTACCTGCGTGTGAAACAAATGCCTGGTCAGCCATTAGTTGATCCTGTAGGAAATCTGCTTCAGGCATCTATCGCCTGTCAGAACGCCAAATACCAGTGGTTTATGAACGGGGTATGGAAAGGTCAATACTCGACCCGCATCATTGCTCCAACAGAAGAAGGTGATTATACCGTTCGTGTGATCTGTGATGATTGTCCTTCACCTATGTCAGAACCGTATTATTTCCTCACCAGCATTGTGAGTGCTAATCTCGAAAGTCTTGAAATGTATCCAAACCCGACCCAGGGTAAGGTAACGCTTGACCTTCCGGGTATCCATGCCGAAAATCCTGCAACGGTACGTCTCTATGACCTGAGCGGTAAGTTGGTGAAAACACTTGAAAACATAGAAACATCCAGCTACCAGGTAGAACTGAATGACCTGAGCAAAGGCATGTACATCGTGCACGTTACTTCTCAGGAAGTAAGCTTCAGTGGAAAACTGGTAAAAGAATAAATCAGGTATACGCTACCTGCCAACCCCGAATCGGTTAATCCTGATTCGGGGTTTTTTTATTCCTTTTTGTTGATATTTCGGGATGGGGAACTCCCGTCATGCATTTACCTTTGTACCGTGTCGGATAAGGCCATCAACTATTTGGAATTGCTCAATGAGCCTCAACAGGGTGCGGTAAAACAAACCGAAGGTCCTGTTATGATTATCGCAGGTGCAGGATCCGGAAAGACCAGGGTACTCACTTACCGCATTGCCTACCTGATCCAACAGGGTGTCGATCCTTTTAATATCCTGGCCCTTACCTTTACCAATAAGGCCGCCAAAGAAANNCCTTCCAATTTTACCATCTACGACAGCGACGATTCCAAAAGTCTGATCAAGACCATTTTAAAGGAAATGAACCTGGACGATAAGGTCTACAAACCCGGCATGGTACTATCCCGCATCTCGACGGCCAAAAATAACCTGATCACCGCCGCCCAGTATTCGAACCTGAGCGACCTCACGGAGGCTGACAGCGGTTCGGGGAAACCAAAGATTTTTGAGATCTACCAGGCATATACCGACCGCTGTTTTCGGGCGGGGGCGATGGATTTTGATGATCTGCTATTAAAAACCCACGAACTACTGAGCAAGTTTCCTGAGGTATTGAACCGTTACCAGCATAAGTTTCATTACGTGATGGTGGATGAGTTTCAGGNNTGGTGGGCGACGATGCACAAAGTATCTATGCCTTCCGGGGGGCGACGATACGGAATATCCTGAATTTTGAAAAGGATTACCCCGACCTGAAAGTTTTTAAACTCGAACAAAATTACCGCTCCACCTCCAACATTGTCCAGGCGGCGGGAAGTATCATACGCAACAACAAAGAGCAGCTTAAAAAACAAGTATGGACCGACAATCCCGAAGGCGATAAGATCCGTGTGATTCGCACGGCTACGGATAATGAAGAAGGAAAACTCGTGGCCGAATCCATCTTCGAAGAAAAACTTCGCGAACAACAAAACAATAGTGACTTCGCTATCCTTTACCGTACCAACGCACAATCAAGATCCATAGAAGAAGCCTTAAGAAAAATGAATATTCCTTACCGTATTTATGGAGGGATGTCGTTTTACCAGCGCAAAGAAGTGAAGGACATGGTGGCTTACCTGCGCCTCACCATCAACCCGAATGACGAGGAAGCCATAAAACGGATCATTAACTACCCTACACGTGGGATAGGGAAAAGCAGCATCGATAAACTGATCCTGGCGGCGAGCCAGAATGAGTGCAGCATTTGGGTGGTTTTGGAGAATATTGAAAAAATCGCTGCTTTTGGATCGGCCATCAAAAAGCTGGCTGACTTCAGGAATATGATCAACAGTTTCCGGAGTATGATGGAAACACATAATGCCTATGACCTGGCCATGCATGTGGCACGGCAAAGTGCGCTGCTTAAAACCCTGCACGACGACAAAACGGTGGAGGGTATCAGCAGGTATGAGAATATTGTCGAATTGATGAACGGCATCAAAGAATTTACCGAAGACGATACCCGCGATGAGGCCAAAACCCTGGACGTATACCTTCAGGATATTGCCCTGCTCACCGATGCCGACAAGGAAAAACCCGATGAAGATGTGGTGAAACTGATGACCATCCATGCTGCCAAAGGACTGGAGTTCCCGAATGTATTTGTGGTGGGTATGGAAGAGAACCTGTTTCCTTCGCAGATGTCGCTGGGCAGCCGTAAAGATCTGGAAGAAGAACGACGCTTGTTTTATGTGGCAGCCAATCGGGCAGAAAAAAAGCTCACCCTCTCCTATGCTGGTTCCCGTTTTCGTTTTGGCAACCTGACTTTTGCCGAGCCAAGTCGTTTTATTCAGGAGATCGATCCGACCTACCTGAAAATGGAGCAGGTAAGAAGTAATAAGCCAGAGTTTGGAGGCATCCCCCGGGAAGGGAAAAAGGAGAGCTTCACCTTTACCCCGGTAGGGAAAAGCAGCACCCCTTCCCTCTTGTTCAATAAAAAGGAAGCACCCGTGCAGCGCCATGTTGACCCGAATTTTGTTCCCGATGATACCAGCAACCTAAAGGAAGGCATGGCTGTGGAGCATCAGCGTTTCGGAAAAGGAAAGGTAGTGGTGATCGAAGGCAGCGGAGATGGAAAAAAGGCTACCGTAGAATTCGAAGAGTCGGGCATTAAACAGCTCATTCTCAAATACGCCAAGATCAAAATTATTTCTTAGGCCGCTCCCATTCCATAACAAAATGGGCGATGCCCGCTTCGTGAAATTCAGGGCCGATGATCTTAAAGCCATAACGGGAATAAAAAGGAACGGCAGCCGACTGGGAATGAAGGTAAACACGTTTGTTATGAGGAATATCTTCCAATACCGCCTCTACCAAAGCCCCGCCAACACCCCGGTTGCGGAAGTCTTTTTTAACGGCAAAACGCTCCAGTTTGATGCCTTTGCCACTGTCGCGCCAACGGGCGGTACCAACGGCTTCTCCATCAATAAAACATAAAAAATGGGTGGATTCCTCCTCGTGATCGAACTCCAGGGATTCATCCACTTTTTGTTCTTTTACAAAAACTTCTTTACGAATGGCCCAAACCCTTTCCATGCTTTGGGCATCCTTAACTTTCATACATTCTATATTTGCTGGATCAGGCATCATTGACTTTGGAAAAAATGGTTAATTTCGCAGCGCCAAATAAAACGCTTTTATAATGAATATCAATCAAATTCATGATTTACTCGGCGCCGATGCCGATTCCCTGTTGAACCATACCTGTTCGACCATTTCTAAAAATGATCTTCATTTACCCGGTCCTGACTTTGTTGACCGGATCTTTATGCAAACCAACCGGAACCCTCAGGTATTGCGTAGCCTTCAGCAAATCTATGATCACGGTCGTTTGGGCGGTACAGGATATGTAAGCATTCTTCCGGTAGATCAGGGAATTGAACATTCTGCGGGAGCGTCATTTGCACCAAACCCCGCTTTTTTTGACCCTGAGAACATAGTTAAACTGGCCATTGAAGGCGGCTGTAACGCTGTAGCCTCTACTTTTGGAGTGTTGGCGGCCAATTCCAGAAAATATGCCCATAAGATCCCATTTATTGTAAAGATCAACCATAACGAATTCCTCGATTACCCGAATAAGTTCGACCAGATCATGTTCGGCAGCGTGGAAGAAGCCTGGAACCTGGGAGCTGTAGCCGTGGGTGCTACCATCTATTTTGGTTCCGAGGAGTCTGATCGCCAGATCGTGGAAGTTGCTCAGGCCTTTGAAAGAGCCCATGAATTGGGTATGGCTACCATCCTGTGGTGCTACCTGCGTAATAACGGGTTCAAAAAGGATGGCGTGGATTACCATACTGCTGCTGACCTAACCGCTCAGGCCAACCATTTGGGTGTGACCATACAGGCGGATATCATCAAACAAAAACTTCCTACCAACAATGGCGGATATACGGCCATCAATTTTGGCAAAACCCATAAAGACGTTTATGGCAAACTCACTACCGATCACCCGATCGACCTGACCCGCTACCAGGTGGCCAATTGCTACATGGGCAGAGCAGGACTGATCAACTCGGGAGGCGAGTCAAAAGGAGCTACCGACCTGGCTGAGGCTGTTGCTACTGCCATTATTAACAAACGGGCAGGTGGTACCGGACTTATTTCAGGAAGAAAAGCTTTCCAGAAACCGATGAAAGACGGAATTGCCCTCCTTAATTCCATTCAGGACATCTACCTGAGCAAGGATGTGACCATTGCGTAATCCATTCTGATCCTATAAAAAAGCTGCCTTTTTGAACACAAAAAGGCAGCTTTTACTTTATTGCCCAAATAAATTCTATTTTTGATAAATTATCCAAACATGAGTTGGTTCAAACGCGTAAAGGAGGGAATTTCTACCTCTACTGAAGATAAAAAAGCTACTCCCGATGGATTGTGGTACAAATGCGGCCGATGCAAAAAAGCCACATTAACCTCCGACCATGTGGCGAATAAATATGTTTGTCCGCACTGCAACTACCACCACAAAATAGGCTCGAAAGAATATTTCACTATCCTTTTTGATGACGGCAGCTGCAAGGAATTATACGGGTCTATCACTTCGGGCGACCCCCTGGAATTTACAGATACCAGGCCTTATTTGGACCGGGTACAGGAAAGCCAGAAAAAAAGCGGGCTCAAAGATGCAGTTCGGGTTGCCCATGGCAAGATCGACGGGCTTCCGATGGTGGTAGCCTGTATGGATTTTAATTTTATTGGCGGATCCATGGGATCTGTGGTTGGAGAAAAGATCGGCCGGGCTATCGACTATGCCCGGGAACATAAGTTTCCATTGCTGGTTATTTCCAAATCAGGAGGTGCCCGTATGATGGAAGCCGCCTATTCGCTTATGCAAATGGCCAAAACCAGCGCCAAACTTGCCCTTCTGGGTGAAGAAGGCGTGCCCTATATCAGCCTCATGACCGACCCGACTACAGGGGGTGTAACGGCTTCCTTTGCCATGCTGGGCGACTTCAATATTGCTGAACCAGAGGCCCTTATTGGCTTTGCTGGTCCGAGGGTGATCAAAGAAACCATAGGCAAAGACCTTCCCAAAGGGTTCCAGAGTTCCGAATTTTTATTGGATCACGGCTTTTTGGATTTTATTGTCGACCGTACCGAACTCAAAAGCAAACTTTCTGCTCTTATTCAAATGTTAGGAGAGAAAAAAGGGCGTAAAAAAGAGGCGGAAGCTTAATCCATACGCCTATGCGCCTCATTCGCAAGCCTGTTTTGTGCAATTATTATGTCACCTACCGGTGCAATGCCAAATGCAGCTTCTGCGATATCTGGGAGAAACCTTCTCCTTATATCACCGAGGAGAATGTGCGTGAGAATCTGCGCGACATGAAAAAAATGGGAGTTAAGGTCATCGACTTTACCGGAGGCGAACCCCTGCTCCATCGCGAGCTGCATGTATTTTTAAGGATAGCCAAGGAAATGGGCTTTATAACTACGGTTACCACCAATGCCCTGCTTTACCCCAAATATGGAGAGCGACTACGTGGTCTTATCGATATGCTGCATTTTTCGCTCGACTCCCCTGTTCGTGAGGAACATAATGCTTCGCGCGGGGTGGCCTGTTTTGATCATGTGATGGAATCGCTGGAGTTGGCTAAAAGCTGGGGAGAAAGACCCGATATTCTGTTTACTGTCTCTTCCGAAAATGTGCAACAGATCAAACAGGTGTATGAGGAGATCAGTTTACCGCGCAATTTGATGCTCATTTTAAATCCCCTGTTCGAGTACAACGACCACGGTGCGAATCTGGCTCAAACCGCATTGGACGAGCTGGAGGCCTGGGGTAAAAAAAGGCTGGTTTATATCAATAAAGGATTTATCGACCTGCGCAGGGATGGTGGCAACCATGTTGATAAGCCCGTATGTAAGGCCGCCAGCAGCACGGTGGTGATCACGCCTGAGAATAAACTTATCCTGCCCTGCTACCATCTTGGTGAAAAAGAACTGCCGATAGATGGAAGTCTTTATGATCTTTACTATTCGGACGAAGCCGAGGAGATCAAAAAGCTCGAAGGCAAACTTCCCGCTTGCGAAGGCTGTGTGATCAATTGTTATATGCAGCCTTCCTTTGCTGTTGAATTAAATAAATACTGGTTCAGCGCCCTTCCGAGTACCCTGAAATACAATTGGGAAAAAGGTACCTGGAAAACGCTGGTAAGTAGCTGATAGCAAAACAAGCGCAATAATTTTTTTTACGCGTTCCATTTTGTTTTAAGTAATTCTCTTGCTACCTTTGCGCTCTTCAAAGCGAATTAAGATTTAAGACTATACAAACATGCGTTTGACTGCGGAAACAAAAAAAGACATTTTTAAAACTCATGGTGAGGTTGATACCAACACCGGGAGCGCTGAGGGACAGATCGCCCTTTTCACCCACCGGATCAACCATATCACCGAGCACCTGAAAATTAACAAAAAAGACAAATCAGCTGAATTGAGCCTGATTAAGCTTGTTGGAAAAAGAAGATCCCTTCTTGATTATCTGACCAAAACGGACATTTTCCGTTACCGTGCGATCATCAAAGAACTGAATCTCAGAAAATAATTTTGAATATATTCACCAACTGAATAAAATCAGAAGCCTTATTTCCAATAAGGCTTTTGTTGTTTTATTCCGTGCATTAAAAACATATCATGACTGTAAATATTGGAACAACCAGAACATTCGATTTTGGTGATGGAAAACAGATAAGTATTGAAACCGGAAAATTGGCCAAACAGGCTCATGGATCCGTTGTGCTTCGCATGGGAAACACCATGTTACTGGCCACAGTGGTAGGTAACCAGGATGCCCGCGAAGGAACCGATTTTTTACCCCTCTCCGTTGATTACCAGGAGAAATTTGCTTCAGTAGGGCGTATCCCGGGAGGATTCCTGAAAAGAGAAGCACGTTTATCGGATTATGAGATTCTCATTTGCCGTATCGTTGACCGGGCCATTCGTCCGCTCTTCCCGGAAGACTATCACGCTGACATTCAGGTTCAGATCTCGTTGATCTCTTCCGACCAGAATATCCTTCCTGATGCCCTGGCAGGATTAGCAGCTTCTGCCGCTATTATGTTATCCGATATTCCTTTTAACGGCCCAATGGCTGAAGTACGTGTTGCACGTATCGACGGGAAATATGTGATCAACCCTTACAAAGACCAATTGGCCACTGCCGATATCGATTTTATCGTAGCCGGTACCGAGCACGATATTAATATGGTGGAAGGCGAGGCGAACGAAATTTCAGAACACGATTTTGTTGAAGCCATTAAAGTGGCTCACGATTATATCAAAAAACTTTGTGCCCTGCAGCATGAATTGTGTGAGGCTGTGGGTGGTCGCAAACCAGCGCGCGAGTACAACCATGAGGACAAAGACGAGGAGCTTGCCAAAAAGATCCATGCTGAGACCTACGATAAGGTTTACGCCGTTGCTAAAAGCCGTGCTCCTAAAGACGAACGTAAAGCTGCCTTTGCACAGGTATTGGAAGATTTTGTAGCCCAATACAGCGAAGAAGAAAAAGCCACCCTGAACATGGGACTGGTTAAAAAATACTACCATGAAGTGGAGTATCATGCCATGCGTGATATGATCCTGAATGAAGGCCAACGACTCGACGGACGTAAACTCGACGAGGTTCGTTCCATTTGGTCAGAGGTTGATTACCTTCCTGCTGCTCACGGTTCTGCCGTGTTTACACGCGGTGAGACCCAGTCGCTTACCAGTGTTACTCTGGGTAGCAAAATGGACGAACAAATGCTCGACAGTCCGATGCTTTCCGGTTACAACAAATTCATCCTGCATTATAACTTCCCATCTTTCTCTACCGGAGAAGCACGTCCGAACCGCGGACCGGGTCGTCGCGAAATTGGTCACGGAAACCTGGCCATGCGTGGATTGAAAAAGATGCTACCGGGACAAATTGAAAACCCCTATACCATCCGTATCGTTTCCGATATCCTTGAATCAAACGGTTCCTCTTCCATGGCTACTGTTTGTGCAGGTTCATTGGCTTTGATGGATGCAGGTATCAAAATGCGCGAAGCCGTGAGTGGTATCGCCATGGGATTGGTTACCAGTAAAGACAACAGCAAATACCGTGTGCTCAGCGATATTCTCGGCGACGAGGATCATTTGGGTGATATGGACTTCAAGGTGGTTGGTACCAAAAATGGTATCGTAGCCTGCCAGATGGACATCAAGATAGATGGTTTGAAATGGGCCATGGTTGAAGAAGCCTTGAACCAGGCCAAAGCCGGAAGGTTGCATATTTTGGGTGAGATGAACAAGACCCTGGATGCACCACGTCCCGAGTACAAACCGCATACTCCGCGTATTGAAACAATTATCGTGGATACCGAATTTATCGGAGCCATCATCGGACCCGGAGGAAAGATCATACAGGGCATCCAGAAAGATACTGGTGCGACCATCTCTATCGAAGAAAAAGACAACAAAGGCTACGTGGAAATTGCAACCAACAACGCAGAATCCATGAACAAAGCCGTTTCTATCATCCGCGGTATCGTTTCGGTACCTGAG
The DNA here is from genome assembly GCA_003531115.1 of Bacteroidota bacterium. Taxonomy (GTDB): domain Bacteria; phylum Bacteroidota; class Bacteroidia; order UBA8524; family UBA8524; genus UBA8524. The sequence continues at coordinate 22,980 of DQHT01000117.1, forward strand.
GTTGGAGAAGTGTATACCGGTAAGGTAAAATCGGTGGTTGACTTTGGTGCATTCGTCGAAATTCTCCCCGGAAAAGAAGGTTTGCTGCATATCAGTGAGATCTCCTGGAACCGTATTGAGAAGATGGATGGGGTATTAACCGTAGGACAAGAGATCCAGGTGAAACTGATCGAGGTCGATAAGAAAACAGGTAAATACCGCTTGAGCCATAAGGTTTTGACTCCAAGACCGGAGAAGTCCGATGACGAACCACGTCGTAGAGAAGACAGGCCGAGAGAGAGGAGTTGAGACTTGGAGACGAGGGGACTTGGAGACGAGGAGACTTGGAGACGAGGAGACTTGGAGATGGTGAGGCATTAGACATCTTTGATTAAAATATAAAGCGGTTCGATTTTCGGGCCGCTTTTTTTATAACACCCGGGCCTTAGTGGCCACTTCAACACTTAAATCAGTCACTTCGAGCTCGTCGAGAAGGGACTGGAACGAGAGCTTCGGGTATATCTCGCTCTCGACTCGCCGTGACCCTTCGACACGGCCTAAGGATTATGCAAAATATGAAATTCCCTTTGCCTGCTCAGGGTGACGGCGCCCGGAATTGGCGACTCAAACCAAAAGCCATGGTCCATGGTCTATGGTCCATGGACTAAAAGAACTTGGAGCTTCACCCCTTTATCGAATATCTTGCACCCCATGCGACCTTTTCACGTAGTTCAACGTTATACCTGTATGCGCGTCCGGATTTTCATGCTGTGTGCCCTTTTTTCCGTTTTTCATACCCTGAAAGCCCAGAAAGCGGAGGTCGAGCAAATTCTGCAGCAGGTTAATCTGGACTCGCTACTTTTTTCCGTTGCCCGGCTTACGGGCATAGAAAAGGTGACGATCAACGGGCAGGAACAGACCATTTACAGCCGCTACAGGAACCAGCTACCGAACGACTGGGCTGCCACTTATCTGGCTGATCGGCTGCAGGCTTATGGTTATACCCCGCAGAACCAGTATTTCGATGCGATGGGCAAAAATGTTTATGCGATCAAAGAGGGCAATTTATATCCCGATCGGGCATTTGTGATCTGCGCCCACTATGATGCCATTGCCGTTCCTTATGACCAGGCTGTTGGAGCTGATGACAATGCCTCGGGTTGTTCGGGCGTGCTCGAAGCTGCGCGTTTGTTGAAAGACAGCAATTTTCCCTTTACGCTGATCTTTGTCTTTTTTGATGAGGAAGAACAAGGCTTGTTGGGCAGTATGGCCTTTAACCAACAGTTTGATTTTGACACATATGGAATAGAGGCGGTGTTTAACCTGGACATGATCGGCTATGATTATAATGAAGATTTTAAAGCCGAGATCCATACACGTCCTTATGCCAACAGCATTGAACTGGCCAATAAGATAATCGGCCTGAACGATACCTTTCAGATCGGACTGGATCTGAGTATAGAAAACCCGGGCACCAGCGCCAGCGACCACGATGCTTTTTGGCAGACGGGAAAAACGGCGGTTTTATTGATCGAAGACGAACAGGATTTCAACCGCTTTTACCATACCAAACACGACTCGATGCAGTATTTTAACGATTCCTTTCTGTATCGGAACGTATGTTTTGCCATCGCATCCCTGTGTTGGTTTGCATCTGACAAGGACAATACCCTTTCAATAGATCCGGGAAATACAGCGAATCCGGTAATTTATCCAAATCCTTCAAATGGACGTGTATGGATGGATAGTCGTGAAGGTGGGCTTCTTCGGGTTTTTGCGATGGATGGAAAACTGCTCACTCAATTTCCTGTTCATGCCGGACCAAATGAACTGGACCTCAGTGCGTGGAAATCAATGGGGCAGGTTGTATTGCAGCTTCAGGCAGAATCGGGCAGCTTCCGTTCGAATGTCTTATTTTTGATGCCCTGATGAAACAGTATGTATCCCTATTCTGCGGACTGCTATTGTTGGCAGCCTGTGCAGACCCTACACCCAAGCCCTTTGTTAAGCAGGCTAAAGAAGTAATGCACCCAACAGAGGAGCTGTTTTATATGGACAGTCTGGATTTCAAGCTTGTCTTAAAGCCGGTGCCTGCTCATTTTATCATGATACAGCTTGAATCGGATTCATTCTATGAAGCCCATTATTTTGAAGACCTGCATCTGGTAGTAACCTTGAACAATGACAGTTTTGTGGTGAATAAAGACAGTCTGCTCCCTTATATAAATGAAGAGTACCTGAATGAAGCCCGCCTGGAAGATGTTCATGTGATGGCTTTTGACCCGGAACGCGACTATTACCTTTTTGAATTTTCTGTACGAAAACCCCATGAAGATTTTCGCTACCATTTTATAGCTACACTGGAACAGAAAAAACTTCAAATCCTGATCGACGACGAATGAAACAGGTCCTGCTTTGTTTTCTGTTAAGCCTCACTTCCCTCCTTTCGGCGGATAGTCTGGATATTGTTTTCCGTTATTATGACGGAGACGGTCGGGTTGTGAGTTCTCCTTTGGTTATGGATGGCGGCACCCAACTCGGCAAGACCGATGAAGGAGGCTGGCAACACTGGCGAATGCTTTACCAGGAGGGCATGGTGGGGATGACGATAAAAAATGAGTTTCAGCGCCAGACCTTGACGATTCAGGTACATCCCGATTGGCAAAACACCTTAAAAACCCTGGTGATCAACCGCATTCAGGCAAGCGGAGAGGCTTTACTATTAAAAGTAAACCACCTCACCTGTCGCTGGACTGCCGGAATTGCCTACCCCATTGAGTACCGTTTTAATAATCCTATTGACGGACAGGAACTCAAGCTCCAAAGCTGGTCCTGCGCCAAAGACCAGGACAGTTTAAAGGTAAGTATTCATATCCTTTCTGATTCGGTGATGCTGTACAGTTGCGGGAAAAGTGAAGCGATTTTGGCCAAGTATTATCTGGGGTCAGACGGACAGGTATTTAGAAGTTTTGCACCTTCGGAGTGTCATGAATTTAGCACCAATGCCGAGCGGGAGCTTTATCTGCTTTTAAAAGACAGCAGCATGGAGATACGGTATAGTTGGGACGGCAGCCGCTTTGTTCTGGGTGACGCTAAGGGGTGTAGGTGGGAGTTTTCGTTCTAAGCTGGGAGCGGGCCTTCGGCCGGAGCGGAAGAGCGAGGGAGCGATTTTGAATTTTAGAGAAATCCAACTGGTCCTTCTTAAGCAGCGGAACAACCATCCCCCTCTTTGAGGTAATGGCGCTAACTTAGAGTGTT
>DQHT01000112.1 GCA_003531115.1 Bacteroidota bacterium
TAGAATTTTAACCGTATGAAATTTCGTCACTTAATTCGTTTTTATCGTGTGCATGGTACGGGAAGTGGGCTTTTAATTGTGTTCCCGCCATTCTAATTCCTGTTGACAGGCCTTCTCCGGCTTTTCCTTCTTTAAGTTTGCCTATGACCGTATCCCGGATTTCTTCCCAAAAATGAGGGGGTACAACGGCATTGATACCGGCGTCTCCCAGGATGGCAAATTGATGGTCTTCATAAGCCACATAAAACAGCACTCCATTGCGGAGTGCTGTTTTGTGCATGTTCAAAAATCCAAATATGTCGGCAGCGCGGTCCATCAGGTCCATTTTGCAGAAAGGTTCAATATGCAAACGGATCTCTCCGGAAGTATCTTTTTCAGCCTCCCCGATCGCCGCAACAATTTGCTCTTTCTCTTCTTCGCTGAGAAACGCTTTGCTAAGTAAACCCATTATTCGTCGAACATTTTTTTCACGTCCGGAGCCACTTCTGCATCTTCTGAAATCGCCTCAAAAGCTTCTTTTTTCTCAAACTCGTCGGCTTTGCCCAACACCTTGAGTGCCCAACCTCTCACAATTCCGCGGATGTGTGTATTGTAATCCTTCACTGCTTTGGAATACCCGTCTCTTTCCGTTTTGACCCGGTTTTCAGTTCCCTCCAATTGATCCTGGAGTTTGCTGTAGTTTTCAGTTGAACGAATGGTCGGATAAGCCTCAAAAGCCAGATTAATTGCGCTGTTGATGGTTTTATCCACCCGTGTCAANNTGTCAATTGTTGCGGCGTTTGGGCAGATTTGATCTCATTTTGCAATTCAGGTAAATTCTGCTCGTATTCAACGATTCCGGCACGCGCCCGGGTTACTTCTGTCAGGATATCCCCTTCATTTTCTGCTCCGGCTTTTACCGTTGCCACCAGTTGAGGAACAAGGTCAGCCCGTCGTTGATAGGCCGATTGAACGAGACCCCATTTTTCCTTGGTGGTTTCATCAAGGGAAATTGCCTTGTTATAGACACCGTTCGCCCATAAAAAGAAAATCAATACAAGAGCGCCAATAACACCCAAAGTGATCCAAACTTTTTTCATCTTACTAATTTAGAATTATTTATGACTATACCCATCAAACTCAATGCTAAACAATTGGGCAAGGTGGTGTTTCACCCGCTCTTTTACCTCATCCATCGAAACTTCATGCCCTAATTCGGCCTGCATGCTGGTTACGGCTTTGTCGTCGATGCCACAGGGCACTATGTGGGAGAAGTAATTCAGGTTGGTATTTACGTTCAGGGCTAGTCCGTGCATAGTGATCCAACGCGAACAGCGAATTCCGAGGGCGCAGATCTTCCGGGCCCTGACAGGATCGTCAATATCCAGCCAAACTCCTGTCAATCCGTCTATCCTCCCTGCCGAAATGGCAAAATCTTTTAGTGTCAGGATGATCACCTCTTCCAGGTACCTTAAGAATTTATGAATATCCGTAAAATGGTGTTCGAGGTCAAAGATCGGATAGGCTACCAGTTGTCCGTAGCCATGGTAAGTGATATCCCCGCCCCTGTTAATGGCGACGAAAGTAGCATCGATGTCTTCCAACCTTTGCTCATCGGCAAGGAGGTTATCGAGATGTCCGGATTTGCCGAGGGTATAAACATGGGGATGTTCTACGAAAAGCAGGTAATCCTGCGTCTCCGCCAGGGGCATGGCATTTCCTTCCACTTCCGCCTTCCTCGCCGCCAGCTTTACCGCTACATTTTTTCCGAACAGGGTTTCCTGGTAGTCCCAGGCTTCCTGGTAAGGCATGGTTCCGAGGTCTTCAAATGATACGTGGCGCATGGTGCAAATATAAGCATTCGTTTCGTGGACTGGGAGCGAGGGAGCGGGACTTCGTCNNAGCCTGTCGAAGTAAACGGACGGAGCACAAATTTCAGTTTAGGAACGATGGGTGGACATTCCGGGCCGCTCACATCCACCTCGGTGTCTTGGCCTGAAACGCGTTTTCAAGATGCAGCAATCCTCTGTTTTCGCCATTCTGGATGATGGCAATGATATCAAAACGGATGGTAAACTCTTCCTTTAACGCATTCATAAAAGCCATCGCCGCTTCTTTCATCTTTTTTTGTTTGGCAGGGCCTACGAAGAGTTCAGGTTCCCCATAGTGATCCGTACTCCGGGTTTTCACTTCAATAAATACCAACTCCCTTTCCTTCCCGCAGATCAAATCCACTTCGCTCTTACCAAAACGCCAGTTGCGTGCGAGGACCAGGTAGCCCTGCTGTTCCATAAAATGGCAGGCTTGATCCTCTCCCTGTTGACCGGTTTTGAGGTGGGCGGTTTTCATGGAGCTAAGTTCGGGAGGATTTAGGAAATGTTTGGTCAGGATTTAGTCAAATTTGTGTTAAACGACCATTCAAGTTCTCTAAATAAGGAACTTTGTTATCCGATAAACATCCTAAAATGACCAAAAGCGTTGCAATACCGGAAGAAGTAATCATCAGTAAAATCTATCATATCAGGGAAAAGAAGGTGATGTTATCCTCTGATCTGGCGGAACTCTACCAGGTAGAGACGAAAGCATTGAACCAACAAGTAAAAAGAAATACCGGCAAGTTCCCTGAACGCTATATGTTCCGGCTCACACAGGAAGAATATAAATCTTTAAGGTCACAAAATGTTACCTTAAAGCGTGGGCAACACGCTAAATATCCACCCTATAGCTTTAGGAAACGCCAAGAACAGCAATCGGATTTAAACCTAAGAAAGAGGAATAATTCTTCTCTACCAAAGACCTGGCGTCCAAAAAACTAAGTCGGTTGTCTGTAACTAAGCAAACTGCTGAACATTCGCCTCAAGGGAACAGGTACAAACCCGGCAGGGACAA
>DQHT01000022.1 GCA_003531115.1 Bacteroidota bacterium
ATAAGAAAAAGGCCGGCAAATCGCCGGCCTTTTTTCGTATTGCCTCTCCCTAATATTTTTGTTTAATATATTTTGGTCAGATCGCGGTAACCGCTGCCGGTATTGCTATACCAGTCGGTGTTCGTAGTTCCTCCGCTGATCACCCAGTCGATAAATTTGAGGTAACCGGTAGTCAGGTCGTTTTTCTCCTGCATATAAGAAATGCTGCTCGCAGTTTCGATCACCCAGGGATGATTGTTTTCAGTACGGTAGTAACTGCCTGTAGAAGGATTGCTTCTGTCCTGTGCTGTCCCAAATAATGAAACTGTTACTTTATCGGTTGGAAAGGCATTTACCTTATGCAATTCACGTCCCCGTGTCTGGTTAATAACCAGGAAGGGGTTGAAATTGGTCGCACTCCAGTTGCTCAGGCTCACCCCGCTGCCGCTTGTATCCAAAAGTATGATCAGGTTGGTCGTATCATAAGCGATACTGGCTCCATTGCTCTCTACATTCACTCCGGTTCCGGAACCTGAATAGCCGATGGTTTTAAGGGCATTGTCAAAAACCGGGATCACCGCGTAGGTTTGTCCGCTTTCGGTACCATTCGCACTCAGGCTGAATAGGGCTTCCGTTAAACTTTGTCCGCTAACGGAGCTTATTTTGGAAGGCGACAGGCCATTGATCTGAAAGCCGAATCCGTTTTTATAGCTCGCGCCAACAGCACGCAGAACCACATTGGCCGCAACTTTTACGATCTTGTTGTTGGCATTGGTGATGCGGTTTATCCGGTAGTCAATAACCAGATCATTAAAATCATAGTCGCCTTTACCCGGCCAAAGGTCTTCAAACATCATGGTCGAGTAGGTACTGTTCATGTAGTTGTTGAAGGCCAGGGTAGGGTCGTTCGGATAATCGTCCTGGTTATCGTACACGCCGTCGTTGTCGGCATCCAGGTTGGTGTTCAGGGGAACACAACCATTCGAAGGACTGGAATTGTAGGTTCCGGGTATGCTGATATCATCGATCAAACCACGGCTACTACCGCTGTTTCCTGAAAAGTTAAAATAAATTTTATAGATACCCGAACGGTTGAGGTTTATGCTGGCTGTAATAACCGTTGCGGCATTTGTTGTACTGTATGCAGCAAAAGTATATACGGTATCGTATTGGGTAGTGGTATAGTTATAAACGACCACCGACATGTTGCGGTTTGAGGCATTGTTCGTGCTGCTCAGGCGGTGTTTGAAAGTCAGGGTTCCATTCGGATTAAAGACCCATGGAGATACTACAGCATTGGTTGTTCCTGAAGCCAGTTGTGCCGTACGGGCAGTATAGGTTCCTGAAATAACATCTCCGCCGCTGTTTACATAGCTTACATTGGAAAGTCCCCAGCAATCTGCTGCATCCAGATTCCGGTTTCCGCTTTCCATATTCAGGCTAAGGGACTGGGCTTGCGCTTGTCCCAGAAAACTTACCATCAATCCGATGATCAGCGCCATGAGGGTAAATGTGATAATTTTTTTCATGATGGAGATGGATTATAGGACTTCAGGTAAAACCGGCAGTAAGTCGCCATTCAAAGCATTCAAACTCAGGGGCAAGACCTTGTCGCATACCCCGAATTGAACGCGCAATTCAGTAACGGAGGCAGGAAGGCGTAATTCGGTTTGAAAGGTAGTGGCGGTTTTATGCATGCCTTTGTACACAATATTTCCATTCAGGTCTGAAAGGACCAAAACCCCCTGTTCATCAGATAAAGCCGAGCTGTATCCTGTAAGCGAAACCAAAACTGTCCGGGAAGTTTCCCAGCTAAAGGTGTTGGATGCTTTGATCTCATTAAAATTGGCCGGTCTTTCAACAGGCACAGTGGGATCATCTACGTCCGGCCTGCATGCACCCAGGGACAAACCCAAGGCGACCAGCAGAAATACGAAATAAGGGTTGCGCTTTTTCATCGTTGATGCAATAAACACAAATATAAGCCCAATCCCACAAAGGGAGGGCATAATTCATAAGTGACTGAAAACCAGTTGGAAAAACAAGAAGCTCAGAGACAAATACGCGGGCATGAAGTCCCAAAAAGGGAAACTAGTATTATAACGGGTCTACTGGTCTATTTTGGGAATCATCAGGATCGGGCTGTTCCGGATCGAGTTGGGGAGATGCTGTTTCTTCAGCAGCAACGGGGGCAGGAACAGGGGGTGTTGCCAGTTGGTGTTTGAAAAATTGTTTTTGGAAGATGAGGATAAAAACAACACCCAGACTGATGGAGGCGTCGGCGAGATTGAAGATGGGCCGGAAGAAGATAAAATAATCGCCACCTAGCCATTCCGGAAGGAAACCCTTGAAAACAGGAAGGTAGAGCATATCTACCACCTTACCATGGAACCAGGAGGAATAGCCGATCTCCGGAAATGCCGTGGCAACCTGGTAATGGGTACTTTCGGTAAAAAAGACGCCATAAAAGATGCTGTCGATAATGTTTCCTGCCGCACCGGCAGTGATCATGGCCAAACAAATGATAAAACCTTTGCTCGCACCGCTTTTAATCTGGGTATACAAATAATAACTAAGTCCGGTTACAGCCAGCATGCGGAAGAGGGTGAGCAGCAGCTTACCATGGTCGCCCCCAAATTCCATCCCGAAGGCCATGCCCGGGTTTTCGGTAAAATGGAGGATAAACCAGTCGCCTATAACATGGATCTCCTCGTCCATGGCCATATGGGTCTTGATCCAGATCTTACTGAACTGGTCGAGCACCAGCACCATGAACAGGACCAGAAAAGAAACACGTAATCCGGATCGTACTTGTTGGCTTGAAGTCATTTTACAGGCTTGCCTTAGCGGTACTGATTTAGCTTCGCTTCGATGCTCATTGTTGTATGAGGCACGGCCCGTAAACGTTCCTTGGGTATGAGTTTGCCGGTAACCTTGCATACTCCGTACGTTTTGTTTTCAATACGGATCAGGGCAACCTCGAGGTTCTCAATAAATTTACGCTGACGGGAAGCCAACTGGCTCACATTTTCCTTGGAATGGGTGGCAGAGCCGTCATCCAGGGTTTTGTAACTGCCTATGGTGTCTTCAGTGCCATTGGCGTTTGCATTCGACAAGTAGTCCTGCAGGGTCGCCAGCTCGTGGCGGGCGGCTACGAGTTTACTATTGATCAGGTCTTTAAATTCCTGAAGTTCGGCATCGCTGTACCGCGTTTTTTCTTTTTCTGACATAACTGTCTACGCTTTACTTATTTCAATGATCACGGGCATTCCGTCAATTTCGGTCGGGACTCCCGCGGGAACATTTTCTGCGGAAAAATGCAGGTCTTGTGCCAATATTTCCGCGCAAATATAATTTTTAAACGATTCGAAGGAAGCTTTTAATTGTTCACCCGTGTTTATTTCTACACGAATGCGGTCTGTCACATCTAAATCGCTGTCTTTTCGCATATTTTGAATACGGTTAACCAATTCACGTGCCACGCCTTCCGCTTTGAGCTGCTCATCGATATGGATGTCGAGTGCCACCAGCAAATTGCCGTCGCTGGCCACCTGCCAACCGGGAATATCTGCATAGTTGATCTCGATATCCTCTGGTGCAAAGACAACCGTTTCACCTGCTATCGTTGCTTCCAGACTGCCTTCTTTTTCGAACTGCCTGAGCAGATCGGCCGGCATCGTGTCCACCCAGGCTGCAACGGCCTTCATGTTTTTGCCTACCTTTTTTCCCAGGGTCTTAAAATTGGGTTTTATCTTTCTCTCCAGGTGCAGGGTCTCATCGGTGAGGAATTCGATAGATTTAACATTGACCTCACTCAGGATCAGCTCCTTTACCCGATCGAGCTGGGCATTAAAATGTACTCCGCTTGAGGGTACCAAAATGCGCTGCAAGGGCTGACGCACCCGGATATTCATTTTTTTCCGGAGGGATAAGGCCAATGAGGAAATATCCTGCGCCATCTGCATACGTTCTTCCAATTCTTTATTCACTGCATCCTCCTGTTTTTTCGGGAAAGGAGCCAGATGCACCGAATTCATGGTATAACGTGCGCTTACGGTATTTAAGTCTCTGAATAACCTTTCGGAATAAAAAGGAGCAAAGGGCGCCATCAATTGCGAAAGGGTTTCCAGGCAAGTATAAAGGGTCTGGTAGGCCGATAGTTTGTCGTCATTCAATTCGCCTTTCCAGAAACGGCGGCGGCATAAACGTACGTACCAATTGCTCAGGTGATCGTTTACAAAATCGCCAATGGCCCGGGTGGCTCGCATGGGTTCATAGGCTTCCATGGCCGAGTCGACCGTGCCGATCAAACTGTTCAGCAAAGAAAGGATCCATTGGTCGATCTCCGGACGATCCTTGATTGGTAATTCCGCTGCCTTGTAGTCGAAACGGTCAATATTGGCGTAGAGGGCAAAAAACGAATATACATTGTACAGGGTCGCAAACAGCTTACGCTGGGTTTCCTGAACACCGTCTATATCAAACTTGAGGTTATCCCAGGGCGCCGCATTGCTAAGCAGGTACCAGCGTACGGCATCGGCGCCGTAATTTTCTATGGTGACGAAAGGATCCACCCCGTTGCCGAGGCGTTTCGACATTTTGTTGCCGTTTTTGTCGAGCACCAGTCCGTTAGCCACCACATTTTTATAGGCCACCGAGTCGAACAGCATCACCGACAGGGCGTGCAGGGTAAAAAACCAGCCACGGGTCTGGTCAACGCCTTCGGCAATAAAGTCGGCAGGAAATACCTTTCCCAGGCCTTCCATACTTTCAGAAAAAGGTACCGGCTTCTCAAAAGGCCAGTGCCATTGGGCATAAGGCATGGCTCCCGAATCAAACCATACGTCGATGAGGTCGGCCTCGCGGTATAATTTTTCGCCCTGGTCACCGATGAGTACTACCTGATCCACAAAGGGTTTATGTAGTTCAATATCGAGCACATCGCCTTTCCACTTCAGGTCTTTATTTTCCGTAACTCCGGCATCCAGGGCCTTTTTGGTCTCGCGGGATAATTCTTCGATCGAGCCGATGCATTTTTCACTGCTTCCATCCTTACTCCGCCATATCGGCAGGGGAGTTCCCCAGTAGCGTGAGCGGCTCAGGTTCCAGTCGACCAGGTTCTCCAGCCAGTTGCCAAATCGTCCGGTTCCGGTCGATTCAGGTTTCCAGTTGATGGTTCTATTCAGTTCGACCATACGGTCTTTAACCGCTGTGGTTTTTACAAACCAGGATTCAAGCGGGTAATAGAGTATAGGCTTGTCGGTACGCCAGCAATGTGGGTAGCTGTGTTCGTATTTTTCTACTT
>DQHT01000007.1:0-8384 GCA_003531115.1 Bacteroidota bacterium
TTCAATCAGGTTTTAAAGTAAAATATTATTGGGGCGCAATATTATTTTTTGCTTTTTCTCTTCTTTCAAAATCAGCAGCTGTTACCTTACCTGTCCTTTTAATAGCAATTGATTTATACAATGGCAGAAAATTTGAGAAAAAACTTTTACTGGAAAAGGTTCCCTTCTTCGCTCTATNNGTTATTGCAGAAAGGATAAATGGTCTTTACATTTTATATACAATTCTTGACAAAGTATTTTTGTATTCATATTCAATTGCTTTTTATATTATAAAATTAATTTTTACATTTAATTTATCTGCTATGCATTATTTTCCTAATACACTTGGAGGGATGTTGCCGTGGGAATACTATGCATCCTTGCCATTTTTATTGCTTATAACTTGGCTAATCATAAAAGGATCTTTCTTGCGGAAAGAAATAGTATTCGGCACTTTGTTTTTTATAATTACACTTTCTGTAATGATATACGTACCTGTTGGTTTTACTCTTACTGCAGAGCGTTATAGTTACATGCCATATCTTGGTTTATTTTATATCGCAGGGCAATGGATTTCACTTTCTGATAAAACACATATCAAAAAGACAGGACTATCCATACTTTTTGTATTAGTAGTGCTTTTCTCATGGCAGACTTATGGGCGTATAGGTGTATGGAAAAACGGAATTGTTCTTTTTACCGATGTTATAAATAAAAATCCAACTGTTTTTCATGGATATAAGGTAAGAGGAGATACATATAGCAACAAAGGGGACTATCAAGAAGCGCTAAAAGATCTGAATAAATCTTTGGAATACAAACCTAATCTTGTTGTCGGTTTGCAAAGAAGAGGATATGTACGCAATAAACTTGGAGATTATAAAGGAGCTTTGGAAGATTTGAACGCAGCAATAACCTTAGATTCTACGAATTCCGAATCATATATGAATAGAGGTATTGCTAATGAGATACTAGGCAATTTACAACAAGCATTAAATGATTACAGCAATGCTATCAAGTTGAATACACAATTTGCAAAAGCGTATGACAACAGGGCTGTACTTAAAGCAAAAACAGGCGATGTCGTTGGCGCAATGGAAGACATGAAAATAGCTTTATCACTTAATCCGAATGACGCTGAAACATATAGCAACAGGGGAAACATAAGAGCCATGCAAAAAGATTATGATGGATCTATTGAAGATTTCAGTCAATCGTTAAAACTTCATCCTGATAACGGCATGAATTATTTTAATCGCGGGCTTTCGCTACTGAATATAAAGGATACTGTTGGTGCGTGTACAGATTTTAAGCAGTCCGAAAAACTTGGGCATTCACCGGCTACGCAACTCATCATTCAATATTGTCATTAATATCTTTTCTTACCACATTTAGGATTATAAATTAAAAAGGCGTTTCGATTTATCGAAACGCCTTTAATTGATATATAGAAGATTACTTCACAACAACCAACTTATCACTGTATTTTATTTTTCCGTTTACTTTTACATTGAAGAAATAAATTCCTGTTTGAACGCCAGACAAATGAAGATTTAACACTTCCTGTGGTTTTAGTGCATAAGAAATAACCTTTTGCCCCATTACGGAGTACAACTCAAGAGTGCCTATTTGACCCTCATCAAGTGTATAATCCAATATAGCTTCATTGCCTGCGGGATTAGGATAAATTTTTCCTGATTGTTTTGGAATTTCATTATTCGAAATCACAATAGGATTCATAACGCGCAATGTGCTGCCACAATCATCAGGATCATATTCCCAGAAATCAACCGAATGCCCACTTGAAATTCCCGTTCCGATATATCCTTTTGTTCCTATAGAAAAGCCAGCCATATCATATGTTGAAGATGGGAAATCAGCTTTCCTTGTCCAAACATTTGTTGCCTGATCCCATTCATGTAGATAACTATCAGAATTTATATATCCTTTAGTTCCTATGGAGAAACATACAGCCGTGTTAGTTTGTTGAAAATAGTCGGCTTTCTGTGTCCAGGTATTTGGAGAAGGATCATACTCCCAGAAGTCATCCTCATTGCCAGCGCTATTATTTCCGGTTCCTACATATCCTTTTGAACCAATAGAAAAACCCTGTGCCTTATATCTTGCGGCTCCTGCAAAGTTGGTTTTTTGAGTCCAGGAATTTCCTGAAGGGTCATATTCATAAATATCGTTTTTAAAATTAGATCCATCATACCCCGTTGCAAGGTATCCTTTTGTNNCCATACTGCACCCCCTGGATAATTTGCCCTTTGCGTCCAAGTATTGCTTGTAGGGTCATATTCCCAGAAATCATCGTATATGTTTGGAGAATTAACACCAGTTCCAATATATCCTTTGGTTCCAATAGAAAAACCAACTGCTTCATATCTCACAGCTCCGCCAAAGTTTGCTTTCTGTGTCCATGTATCACCGGCAGGGTCATATCGCCAAAAGTCATTTGTACGGCCATAGTCATCTTCTCCGGTTCCAATATATCCGTATGAGCCAATAGAAAACCCAACAGCACCCCTCCTACCTGTTCCACCAAAATCAGCCATCTGCGTCCAACCACCTGGGCATTGAGCAAGCGCAAAGCCATTAGTAAAACTGGTAACTGCGGCTGCGGTAGCAACAGAACCCGATGATTGAGTTCCTGTAGTTCCTCCATTGCCCAAATTATCCCAACTGGAGCCGTTCCAATGCGCAACAAGCATTTTTGTTAAGTCAGANNGATTTCTCGCGTGCGTCCAGTATTCGCAATTACTCAAATTAGTACTGCTGCCATATGCTGTTTGCGGATTGGCATAAAAATACTTTGCTTCAAATTCATCTGATGCACTTGATGGAGCAGTCATTGCGATTGGATGGTAACCACTTGTCGCATCTCCCACCGGAAAAGTGAAAGCCGTACTTCCCACTTTTTTTACATTGCCTATAACAAAACCGGTGGCAGTTGCTGCCCCGGTTGTTGATGCTCCCGCAATTAATTTCACATTATAACTGCCTGTGGTGATTGTGCCCAGAGTAAATGTCAGAACTTCATTAACAACGATAGAAGTGTTGTTCAGCGTAAGCGTGTTGCCGGATTTATTCATTGTAACATTGTAGAAAGTTTCCGGGCTTGTTGTTTTACTTATTGATTGAGCGCCACTTCCGTCAAACGTCACCAAATCATTTGCATTAGTCGTGTAAGTGCCGCTGTTACTCCAGTTGCCGCCAATGTTCATATTCTTATCATTCTGAGTAAGTGTTGCTCCTGAAGCAATTGTGAAATTACCGGCTGCAATAAAATTTCCTGTGAGTGTGCGTGTGCCTGTATTAATTTCTACATGATTGAATGACATGGTAGCGGAGGTGCCCTCTCCGTCTGTATTTTTTGTTCCGTAAAATGCAACCGTAGATGAGCCGGCTGATACAGCGCCTGCTGTTGTATAAGTCCAGTTGCCTGCACAGGAAATAATGCTTGCCAGTGTAAGCGTTCCTGATGATTTATTAATTATAATGTTGGGCACCGTTTGCTTACCTGCAGTTCCGCTTCCTGTGAATGTTTGATTGCCTGATGTGCCATTGATAGTGATGGTTGCGGTTCCTCCGCCTCCCGTTACTCCGCCTGAAACAGTAACATTTCCTTTGGCATAAATATCGCCTGTGTTCAATCCCACAGCGTACTGCACTCCCTCAATAGTTAATGTTCCGTTAACGGTTAGCGTTGTTCCCGAAGCTATGGTATAGCCGCCCTGATAAGTGCCGCCTATAAAATGGGCATTGTAAAATGACATGCTTCCTGAAATGGTAAACACTCCGTCAAAGTGCACCGTGCTGGAGTCTGCATCTACAATGCCTGCCGTGTGTGTCCAGTTATTAGCCACATAAATATCATTATGAAAAAAAAGCGTGTCTCCTGATTTATTGATGACCACTTTAGGCAAATGCGGAGACCATACGGAAGAGCCGTATAAATGCTGCTTGGCTGAACCCTTAAAACTAATGGTGGCTGAACCTCCTCCGTAAGCCAAAGCGGTATTATTCATATACAAATCGCCATACAGGTCAATGCTCCCTGTCTGGAAATAAATTACAGTACTTCCGCTTATCGTCATGTCTCCATCAGCCGATATGGTGGTGCCGGAAGCGATGGTAATGGTTGTATTACCACTGGAAGCAAAAGTGAGATCATAAAAAGTAACCGGACCCGTGATGGTTAAATATCCCAGCAGAGACGGGTAGAATTTTGCCGTGCCATTATTATGTATAAAAGTTCCTCCTGCAAAATTAGAATTATAGGTAAGCGTTAAAGTTGATTTTGTTGACCTGAAAATTCCCCCTGTCAACGTAAAAGCCCCGCTTGAAATATTTGTGCTGTCGCCCCAAAATACTCCTCCTGTCTGCTTTAATGTATTTCCTACGGTTAATGTTTTATTGTTTTGCTTCACCGTATCGGTATACCCGCTTTTAATTTCAAAACGGAATACACTCACGTTCACATTAAATATGCATTGTCCGGTTCCGCTTCCGTCAAAATAAGCGGTATCGCTGCTGCCCGGCACGGAAGAAGGTGACCAGTTGGAAGCAGTATTCCAGTTTTTATTACTGCCGTTTCCTACCCAAGTACGCTGGGTTGCAAAAAGATTAGCGCTGATAAACACTACTGCTAAAAGTGCAATTAATTTTTTCATGGTAATTGTTTTTAGTTTGTTTTTATTGTTTAGAAACTCATCATTTATTATTTCCTCTATGGAGCCATTCTCCTCAGCCCACCGTAATCTGCACATCATCGCTCCAAGCCCCAACGATTTCATCACCTATAATATAGATAGCGCGGTATCTCCAGGTAACGGGTGCAGTAATGGGTGTGGTATCTAAATAATCGGGCTCGGTATCAATGGCAAGCAAACTCCAGGTGGCAGATGCAGGCGGTGCAGCAAGGGGCGCTACTACACTGCTTACAATTTGTTTTTCTATCCGCACGCCATCGGCAACGCCTTTTTTCCATCCGATGGGAACGCCCATGCCGATGACTTTTCCCAACTTGAGCGCGGGCTTGAGCGCGTTGGGGTCAAACACAATTGCCGTTCCGATGATGCCGAAATCCTGCCCCAGCGCAGGGGTGTAATTATTATGCGCCTTAATGCGCTCGGCATCGCGCGCCACGCGTTCAAAAATATCAGCCGCCACCAGGGTGGGCGTTGCGCCCGCAGGCGTAAAACTTGGAAACGTGGTGGTGGGCGCACTCTTGGGTCCATCGCGCAGAATATTTTTATACGCGGTGAATTCCTTCATGTCCTCCCTGTTTTGAAAAATCAGCGCGATGATGTAAGCAAACATGATTGCGTCCTGCTGGGTGGAAGTTACTTCGGCTCCTGTAAAGCCGAACACTCCCTGATGGGTGTTTTTCTTGGCTGCGAAATTATTCAGCCAGTTCTTCTTCTGCTCATCGGTTCTGGGTAAATACGGTTGATTTGGCATTTTAAATTGATTTTAGGTTTATGGTGATTTTTAGGTTTTATTTTATAAATTGTTGAAAAAATGAGGTTACCAACGATTGGTCACGGGTATCCAATGATTGGTCACGGGTGCAAAACGACTNNACGACTGGTCATGGGTGACCGATGACCAGCTACCCATAGCTAATGATTGGCTAAAGTCCGCAAAACATAAATTGGAATTATTTGTTTTCACACCACAAAGGCAAGCAGAAAGGGCGGACTGTACAAGGAGAAATGTGGGTGTTTGGCGACACTGTGAATGAAAGATTTCTTATATTCGGGTATAAATAAATCGCCAATAGCCATGAAAAAACACATTCACTTTATGAAAAGTTTGTCGAGCCGGCTGTTTCAGTCGCTGGAAACCTACCTCACTTGCTTTTCGAGCAAGAAAGAACCGCATGAAAAAATTCTCCGACTTGCAAGCATTCTCAGAAACGCGGATGAGGAAACGGATACCGGAAAAATTTCTGCCAAACTTTATTGGGGAGAGGAAAACACAGAAAGCGCCCTGCGCCTTGCACAACGATTGCGAAACAAAACATTAGAATGCATGCTCATGGATTCGCAAATCCATGACAACCCTTTTATNNCTATGAAAAAGCAGTGATCAAAGCGCATAAAAAATATGCCGCGTACCGCCAGCTCGGCATCGGACATTCGCCTGTGGAAATAAATGAAGACCTGCTCAGTGAACTCATCCGCACCTGTAAAAAGCAAGAATTCTATCCACTGCTGCTTGACTGCCTCGAACAAAAAAGATGGATGGAAGGGCAGCGCAGCGGCATGAAAGTGTTTGACGAGATTACCGCAGACATGGACTATTACAGCGACTGCCAAAAAGCCCTCTCGCTGGCTTCGGGCTATGTGCAGCAACTGAAAATAATGTATCAGTTCTCAGGAAAAATTAATTCCGCAGAAGCAACTTCTTTTTCAACCCGTGCAATAAACGATTTGAAAAAACAAAACGAGCGTTTTAACTCACCCTCCATCGGGTATTATCAGAAGTGGCTGGAAATGGCTTTTCAGTCCGGCTTAAATAATCATGCAGAAGCAAAACGGATTTGCCAGGAAATCATCCACCTTGTTTTTGCCGAGCCCTCTCTGAGAATCCGGCAGCGGAAAGGAATTTATTACGCGCAGCTGGCGCAATATGAAATCATCCTCCGGCAATTTGACAACACCCTTGAACATGCGCGGCTCTCGCTGAATTATTTTCCGGAAGGAAGCAACAATTATATCGCTTCCAAAGAACTTGAATTCTTTTCATTGTTTTATACGGGCGACTATCTTCAGGCGGAAGCATGCATATCGTATATGCTCACAGCCGGTGAAAAAGCATTGGGTGAATTACGCTGGGCAAAATTCAACCTCTTGCTGGCTTACACCCGCTTCATGCAGGCAAGAAATGCCGATGCGCTGGCTGCCCTGCACAATGATTTTTCATTTGGCAGCGCACAGACGGGCTGGGAAATTTCTTTCCGCATTCTTTCCATCCTCATTTATTTTGAACTGGGCATGTTTGATGAATATGACAGGCAGGTGGAACTGCTGCGCAAGTTCATGAGATACCATGCCGATGCAAATGATTTTGGCGCAAGAAGCGAACTCATTCTGCAACTGCTTCGCGATGCGGAAAAGAATGACTACGATTTTTCTTTTGAAAATTATTCCTTGCTGGAAAACCTGCATCAGTTAGAAGACGGAGAAAAAAAATACCAATGGGAATTCTTCACGCCTGAAATAATTCCTTTGCACGGGTGGTTCAGGCAAAAGATGAATCGTAAAAAGAAATAGGGGGGATTGAATCAAAGATACAAACTTACAGCCATTATTCTATGGAGCCCCTTTCCACATTAAAAAGTTAATAAAAATACATACTGCATGCAACCATCTACTACCTTTGTAACATCTTTACCATAGTAACGTACAACCTCATCTATTCAATAAATAACTGCGGACTTGAAAAGAATATTTTTACTCCTTGTTTTATTTTTCACATTTATTACTTCCGGTGTGGTTGCTCAGGATTTATTGCAGCATGAAGATTTTTCATTTGGAGAAGACCCGCAACCTCTTTCCACAACAACCGATACCTGCATAGTAGGAACTGATACGCTTATTTTCACTGTTTCCACTACCGAACCGCTATGCAATGGCGATTGCAATGGAACAGCAACTGTTACTGTAAACCAGGGTACGCCACCTTACACTTACCTGTGGAGCAATGGGCAAACCACCTCAATTGCAACAGGGTATTGTACCGGAACTAAAAACATAGAAGTGTGGGATACGTTCAATGATTGTGTTTTCTTTTTCACTATTGGCGAACCGGGTGCTCTTGCAATAGTCATTAGCCCTCCCGCTCCTATTACTTCCTGCAATGGCTTTTGCGATGGTGCCGCCACAGCAAATGTCAGCGGAGGAACACCGCCTTTTACCTATTCATGGGCGCCCAGCGGGTGTACTACTTCTGCTTGCACAGGATTGTGTGCAGGAAGCAATACCGTATCTGTTACAGATGCTAACGCATGCACTGCAAAAAAAATATTTGTTATAGGTCAGCCACTTCCATTGGTGGCAAACGGTTCTTCCACCACTATTAATTGCTTCGGAAATTGTAATGGGAGCGCCTGCGTAGCGCCTACAGGAGGAAATCCTCCATATACCTATTCATGGAGCAACGGTGCAACTACTTCGTGCATCACAGGGCTTTGCGCTCCTTTATCATTAACCTGCACGGTAACAGATACAAAAACCTGCACCGCCACTTATACTACTTCCATTACTCAGCCCACTGCACTTACTGTTACTGTTACAGGAACAAATCTTTTATGCAACAGCGTTTGCACGGGTTCAGTAACAGCAACGGCATCCGGAGGAGTTATGCCTTATACTTATTCCTGGATGCCCGGTGTG
>DQHT01000007.1:8389-8601 GCA_003531115.1 Bacteroidota bacterium
TGCCGGCACTTATACTGTAGATGTATGGGATGCAAACGGATGTACGGCATCAGGAACCGTTACTATTACCGAACCGCCATTGCTCACCGTTACTGCTACGGCAACAAATGTTACCTGTAATGGATTCTGTAATGGAAGTGTTACCGCTACCGCAAGCGGAGGAACTCCTGCTTATACCTATGCCTGGTCTCCAGGTGGATGCACAACATCTG
>DQHT01000132.1:0-169 GCA_003531115.1 Bacteroidota bacterium
CCTGTATGTTTTTTCTGTTGGCCATGATGCTGTACTTGTACCGAACAAAATTAAGCCCGTCATTTGTATTGGCTCTATAGATGGGAGAATAGTAATGCACATCTTATTGTGAAGAAACGTGGAATTCGGGAATCATAGTACATATTGGACCATAGACCATAGACCATAG
>DQHT01000132.1:222-5464 GCA_003531115.1 Bacteroidota bacterium
ACAGCAGCGATCATTGGATTTTTCGTTTTTATCGTTCTCATACCCAGGGACATCGGAGAAGAATTATTCCGTTTTGCCCTGGTTTTATCGGGACTGGTTTTGCTTTATTTTTTAAGTTTGATCTGGGCGCGCAGGACCCAGTTCCGCTATGTGCTCAAGGAACTTTTTATCGCGTTATGTTATACTGTGGGAGTGAGTCTGGTGCCCGTATCCCAGGCCTGGCCGGTCCATTATTTTGTATGGTTGCTTTTGTTCAGGATATTTATGCTCGCTTTAAGCAACCTCTTTCTTTTTTCGATGTTCGAGATCCATCCCGATGTAAAAGACAAGCACCCTTCCGCCATCAAATTTTTGGGTATCAATGTACTGAACGGAATCCTTCACGTGGTTTTGCCCATGCAGGCCCTGGGCTCTTTTGTGCTGATGTACACCATGGAGAATTGGCACTACCCCTTGCTCATTCTTATTATGAACAGCATCTTGATGCTCCTTTTTTATTTTCCCAAACCTTTTAAAAAGAACGAATGGTACCGGGTATTGGGTGACGGGGTTTTTTTGGTACCGGCTATATACTTTCTTTTTGAAAAAATTAAGGATGTGTTACTATGAAGCAAATTGGGGATAGCAACAACTACAACCTCCTGGCCCCTGTTTATGACTTGCTGGGCAGCATGATGTATTTCGGTGCATTAGGCAGGGCACAACGTCATTTTCTTGCTGATATCCCCAAAGGAAGCCGTATCCTCTTTATTGGTGGCGGAACGGGTTTTTTATTGAACCCGCTGTTTCAGCGTTGTGAACCTAAAGATGTGTGGTACGTGGAAAAATCGGGTGCCATGATCCGTAAAAGCAAAAAGGCCGTTCGCCACGAATACCGGAAACGCATTTATTTTCTGGAAGGCACCCAGGAAGATATTCCTGATGAAGAAAAATTTGATGTCGTACTCAGCTTCTTTTTCTTTGACCAGTTCCGGTTTATGACTCTGGGAAAAATTTTCCTGAAACTGAATACGCATCTCAAATCAGGCGGATTATGGTTATGGGCTGATTTTATCCCCCCGCAAACCTGGTGGCAGAAGTTTCTCATGCATTTCATGCTATGCTTTTTTTCATTAACCACCAGGCTGGGCACAGATCGGGTTTATGATGTGCCTGCAATTTTCCGGCAGCGCGGACTTAAACAGGAAAAGGAAGCCGGGTATTATGGTGGCTTTATCCGAACGGTTTTGCTCAGGAAGTCCTAATTTTGCTGCAATGAAAAGAACCCTGCTCAAAAATGCCCGTCTGGTTAATGAAGGTGAAATACGCAACTGCGATGTGATGATCGTGGGTGAACGTATCGAAAAGATCGCATCCTCGATCGACGCGCCAGGTGAGGTAGTTGACCTGAAGGGAAATTTCCTGCTTCCCGGACTGATCGATGACCAGGTACATTTTCGGGAACCCGGACTTACCCACAAAGGAACCATCTATTCCGAATCGCGGGCGGCCGTAGCCGGTGGGATCACGTCGTATATCGAACAACCCAATACACGTCCTCCGGCATTGAGCATGGATGCCCTGGAGGAGAAATTTGCCATTGCGGCACGAAACTCTCTGGCAAACTATTCCTTTAATCTCGGTGCAAGTAACGACAACCTGGAAGAACTCCTCAATGCCGATTATTCCACCTTTGCGGGGATCAAAATATTCATGGGTTCTTCTACCGGGAATATGCTGGTTGATGACCTGCGCATTCTCGAACGGATCTTTTCCGAAGTACCCCACTTGCTTATCACCCATTGCGAAGACGAGGCCACCATCCGTGCGAATATGGCTCTCTATGAGGCCCGTTACGGAGAAAATATCCCGGCTTCTGCCCATCCGCTTATCCGTAGTGAAGAAGCCTGCTACCTCAGCAGCAGCAGTGCGGTTGCCCTGGCGAAAAAGCATGAAAGCCGCCTGCATGTTTATCATATCTCTACAGCGAAAGAATGCCTCCTTTTTTCGAATGATATTCCTCTGGCTAAGAAAAAAATAACAGCCGAAGCCTGTGTGCATCACCTTTGGTTCAGCGATGCCGACTATGCCGAAAAGGGTAATTTTATTAAATGGAACCCAGCTGTTAAAACTGCCGAAGACAGAGCAGGGATCTGGCAAGCAGTTTTGGATAACCGTATCGACGTGATCGCTACCGACCACGCTCCGCATACTCTGGAAGAAAAACAGCAGCCTTATGCCCAGGCTCCATCCGGAGGACCATTGGTGCAGCACGCCCTGCAGGCCATGACCGATAAAGTAATGGATGGAGTATTGAGCATCGAAAGCCTCGTTGAAAAAATGTGCCATAACCCGGCCATCCTGTTCCGGATAAAGGAACGTGGTTTTGTTCGCGAAGGCTATTATGCCGACCTCTGTGTTCTGGATATGAACACCCCACAGCAGGTTACCAAAGCCTCGCTATTATCCAAATGCGCCTGGTCGCCTTTTGAGGGACATACCTTTCGTTGCAGCGTTGTCGGGACTTGGGTAAACGGGGTTCAGGTCTGGGATGGGAAACAATTATTTGACAGTTCCATGACCAAAAGACTCGAGTTTTTGACACTCTGATGATAACTCGGTTTGGGGGATACAGAAGTTGCACCTATTTTTGAATCATGAGTTTAGAAGTAACTGGAAAAATCGTTCAGGTGATGGACGAGGTAAACGGAACCAGCGCCCGTGGAAACTGGAAAAAACAGGAATTCGTCATCGAAACCGCTGAGCAATATCCGAAAAAAATATGCCTGTCGGTTTGGGGCGATAAAGTGGAAGCCTTAAAACAATTTAAACCGGGTGCCAATGTTACCGCAAGTATCAATCTGGAATCCCGGGAATTTAACGGCCGCTGGTATACCGATGTTCGTGCATGGCGTTTACAGGCTGCTGTTGAAGGTGCTGAAGGCGGACAGTTTGAAGCCCATCCACAGGAGTTTGGTCAGGAAAACAACGAAAATTACACGGCTACAGAAGCCGATGACCTTCCTTTTTAGGAAGTGTTATCTTGCGGAAATGAAGAGAAGTGTATTTCTCCTGCTGCTTTTGGCCCTGATGCCAAAGCTTTATGCACAGAGTGCGTTGCTTCCTTATGATGAAGAAGACTACAGCCGGATCCAACGTCTGGAGATCGTAAATAAACAATTCTCTCCCTTTTTCCACAGCACCGTCGCCCCTTACTTTCGCGAAGATATCGCACGCTTTGCCGATAGCTTCGTGATACAGGGAAACCCGATCGGTTTTCGTGATTTTCAATTCCTCAATTATTTACAGGTAGATAACCCCGAATGGTCGCGTTCCGAATCAGGGAAACGCAAAGCTTTTTTGGGCATTTTTTACCCTGAAAAGGCGGCATTCATCTATCATGAAGATAAAACGTTTGCTATTCGGGTTAATCCCATCCTCAACCTACAATCCGGGAGAGATTTTACCAGAAAGGAAGACCTCTATATCAATACACGTGGAGCAGAAGTTCACGGGCATATCGGAAAAAAGGTGGGCTTTTATACCTACCTTACTGAAAATCAGGTGAGGGCACCTTATTACCTGCGGCAATGGACTGCTCATGTAGGGTCATATCCATCAGCAGGACTAACCAAATCATTCAAAGAACTGGGTTATGATTTTTTGCAGGCCCGGGGCTCTGTCACCTTTTCCCCGGTTAAGGACATCATTCGGTTTCAGTTTGGCCATGACCGCAATTTTATTGGCGATGGATACCGGAGTTTTATTCTGAGTGATTTCGGCAAAGAATACCTGTTTCTGAAGATCAATACCAAAGTATGGAAGTTGAACTACCAGAACATTTTCGCCGAAATGACGGAACAGGTTTCAGGTGGTGAATCTTCTAAAGTCAGGAAAAAATATGTTGCCCTGCACCATCTTTCTATCAATATTCTAAAAAATCTGAACATCGGGTTATTTGAAACCATCATTTTTGATCGTACCGATAGCAATGGGGTGAACAGCGGTTTCGAAGCCAATTACCTCAATCCGATCATTTTTTACCGCTCGGTTGAACATGGACTGAACAGCAGCGACAATGCCATGATCGGCTTAAATGCCAAATGGAATTTCCTGCGTCATTTTTCCCTCTACGGACAACTTACCCTCGACGAATTTAAACTCGATGAATACCGCGACAACCAAGGCTGGTGGGCGAACAAATACGCCGCACAAATTGGATTAAAAGCCATAGACGTTGGCTTGCAGAATCTTGACCTGCAATACGAATTCAATACCGCCCGGCCATATACCTTTATGCATTTTAAACAAACCCAGAACTATGTGCATTTCCGCACGCCTCTTGGTCACCCGCTGGGAGCGAATTTCAGGGAGCATGTAGGTTTATTGACCTACCGCCCGACAAAAAAACTGGGCCTTTATGTAACCTANNCCTATATCTATTCCGAAAAAGGACTCGACAGAGATACCCTGAACTGGGGAGGGGATATCATGAGAAAGGATTATACCACCTATGTGCAGGAATATGGCAACACGATCGCCCAGGGTGAAAAAACCAAAGTGTGTTTGCTCGAGATCCGCCTGAGTTACCAGATCGCCCACCGCATGTTCATCGAAGGAAGCTGGTTTTACCGGGATTCAAAAAGCAGTTTAACGGCTTACACGAATAAGTCGTCGATCTTTAATATCGGGTTTAGGATGAATTTCGCGAGGCCGAGGAATTTATTCTAGTCCATGGACCATAGACCATGGANNCTATTTTTGACCCAGATGAAATTTCTCAATCCTCAGTTCCTCTGGGCATTCGGGGTCCTGGCCATCCCCATCATCATCCATCTATTTAATTTCCGACGCTTTAAAAAGGTCATGTTCCCGAATTTGCGCTTCCTCGAGGAAGTTCAGATCCAGAACAAAAACAAACAACAACTCAAAAAATGGCTGGTATTGGCTGCACGTCTTTTTGCACTGTCGTTTTTGGTCCTCGCCTTTGCAGGTCCCTTTATTCCGGGGAAAGACGATAAAGCAGCGGCAGCCGGGAATCTCCTGAGTGTATACATCGACAATTCCTTTAGCATGAATGCGGAAGGTACCGAAGGGGAATTGCTGGAGGTGGCTAAAAACCGTGCAAGGAATCTGGTTGCGGCATATGGAGAAACAGACCGGTTTCAACTACTTAGCAACGATTTTGAAGGAAGACATCAACGAGCTGTAAGCAAAGAGACCTTCTTGCAATGGGTCGATGAATTGGGCTACAGCGCCCGCA
>DQHT01000003.1 GCA_003531115.1 Bacteroidota bacterium
GCAGGTGGTGCGGAGCAAAATTTTAAAATGCGTATTTTTTCTTACGCATTTTAAAATTTAACCTGCAAATGTGCTAAACGAAGCGTTGGCAAAAACCGTGACAAAAAATTGTGGGTCGGCTTGTTCCTTTTTTCTTTTTTAAGTGCGGTTGGGCAAAAATTAAATCTTTCTTGGGTCGGTCTGCGTGTCGCCCGTTTTTCTGTCTGCCCACTAAATGGTCTGTTAAATATTAATCCGTCTTTGTCAAGGTAGCACGGTCGTTTTTACCATTGGCGGTAACTTGTTTATAGCAGAATAACATTTACCGAATCCTATCCATATTTGGAACTTTTCGGCAACAGTGTTGCTGCTTATTCGATTACAAATTAATTAGATTATCCGGTTTTTCCTACCCATGCTTGTCGCACTCTCTTCGGTTTCTAATTAAGGGTTTGTTATTGGATACCCCGTAGATACCCCGTAGATATCCCGTAGATATCCCGTAGATACCCCGTTGATATCCCGTGTTTAGTTCGCCATTGGGGTACCATCTGAAGACTTACGGTTGGCCTATCCTTCGGCAGGCTATTAGATTAGCGAATAATTAGATTAGGTCTTAATTTAGATTTAACTGAAAACCAGAGGAGGTGAGGTGAACTATTTCGGCAGTTGAGTTCAAGACTTAACCTGAGCATTAGTCCTCACTTCCTTTAGGGTTCTTGTACCATTTAGAATGTTAAGCTTTAAGGCTTATTAATAGCGTTAGTACGAGCCCATTCTGGTTGTTCAGCTTGTTCTATTTTTCAAATTTAAAGGTATGAAAAACTTATTTATTGGCATCGACATCTCTAAAGATGTTTTCGATTATTGCTTCTTATCTGAAGACAATGAACTCTTAATTCCAAAGGGACAAAAACCGAACACAGTAAAAGGAATTAATGAGTTGTGTAAACGAATCAGTGGTTTTAGTGATTATGCGATTTGGATCTGTATGGAGCATACCGGCTACTACGGCTACTTGCTCGCCTTCGAATTTAGTAAGCGTAACTTGAGGTATTCCTTGTTGAATCCGCTTGAAATGAAACACTCTGTGGGACTAACAAGGGGGAAAACGGATATGATAGACGCTTATAGAATCGCATCTTTTGCATTGAGCAACATGCACAAACTCAAGCCGCATAGTTTACCAACAGAGCAATTGCAACAACTCAAGGTATTCATTAGCATGCGCAATAGGTATACAAAGATCCTGGTGCAGCTTAAAAATGGATTAAAGGCTTGTCAGATTGCTGCTAAAACCATCGATTTAAGCATTCAGATTGAAGAGAACCTGGCCTTAATTAAACAACAAGAACAGGCCATCACGAATCTTGACAAGCAAATGCTTGAATTGATTAATTCCAGTGGGGAGCTCAAGGAGTCATTTAGGAAAGCCACTCAGGTAATAGGCGTGGGGCCATTAACTGCAATGAAATGTATTGTGGAAACGGATAACTTTAACAAATTCACAGACGGAAGAAAATTCAGTTGTCATTGCGGTCTTGCGCCTTTTGAATACAGGTCTGGGAGCAGTGTAAGAGCCAAGACCAGGACCAGTCCGCTAAGTGACAAATCATTGAAGGCCATCTTCTATAAAGCAGCCGGCACCGCAATTCAGCATGATCCTCAACTAAAGAACTATTACAACAGAAAACTTAAAGAAGGAAAACACAAACTTTCAGTCTTAAATGCAGTGGCAAACAAACTGGTTCTAAGAATATTTGCAGTTGTGCAGAGAGATGAACCGTTTGTGAAATTTTCGGCCTAAAAGTTTGGAAGTATCTTAGAATGCTCAGGATAACGGCCCTGAAGAGAAGGGTTATACGGTCTAAACTTAGTCTCACCATCTCCAAATCTCACCATCTCCAAGTCCACCTCATCAAAGGTCTTACCTGCCTACGTCAATCCCTCAACGACCAATATTAGTCTTTCAATAGTAACATGCTCCATCACCACGATCTTATACCATTGCGGGTTATCGTGGTTATCCGGAATAAGAACATATTTCGAAGCCAATTCTGGTGGAACATGTTCTGAACGGATGGTGAGGATATTGGAACCGGCCTGACGGAAATAGTTAATGCCTTTGGCTTTTAGACGCTCTTCCAGCCAGTCGCTGCGTTTTTGGAGGACGAATATTTTTTCTCTCCAGGCATATGGGCCATAGGTACAGAGGATCATCCAGATAGCCAGGGCATTGGCTCCGGAACGGGAACCGATCAGGGTCGAATCCTCTCCTTCTACATAGCTGGCTTCTTTGGTGGCGGCGAATTGCATCCATCCTTTTCGTATGATGAACATGCCGGTGCCATAAGGGGCCTGCACCATTTTGTGGGCATCGAGCGTAACAGAAGTAATTTCGGGAATACGGAAATCCGGAATATTGGCCTCACCACTAAAAGGGTAAAAGAAACCGCCATAGGCCCCGTCGACATGCAGTTTAAAGGGAAGTTGGGCTTCTTTCAAGGCTTCAACATAAATCAGAGGATCATCTACGGAACCAAACATCGTGGTCATCATATTCACCACCACAATAACTGCTTTATCTCCTCTTTCTATTAAGCCGCTGATCGCTTTATTGATGGCATTTGAATCGATTTTTCGGGTCGCTTCATCAACCTGAACAATGGCCATATTGAGGCCCAGGATGTTCGCCGCTTTTGCCATGGAATAATGGCCGTCCTGCGATACCAGAAGGGAAATTTCATTGGCCGGGATCCCAAAAGTCTTCATAAAATAATTCCGGTAGATCCAGGCCGCCTGGATATTAGCCTCTGTTCCACCTGAAGCTACATATCCATCAAATTCACCCTCTCCTTTCAGGATATCATGGGCGCAGATGGAAATAAGTTCCCTTTCGATTTCCTGGGTGCCGGAAAAAAAGCTCTCTGACTTACCCAGGGTATGGCAACCAATATGATTCGGGTTATGGATAAGTGCCGACAAAAATGGAGCGTCTTTCAAAAAATTCGCATCCGAATAAAATACTTTGCTGTCGAGATGGCTGGCCGGAACACCCACCACAGTCTCCTCATAAAAGTTTACATTCTTATTCAGGGCACTAAATATCCTTTTCTGGATCTCCGCGGCCGACAACTTTTCCCAATGTTTCATCGGAACAAAGATAGTTCACGGAAAATAGATGAAAACTGAGTAAAATCAGAAAAGGGACCATAGACCATGGACCATAGACCATAGCTGAAAACTGAACACTGAAAACTTTTACCCGCCGAAGCTCGTACGAATGTATGGTGCTAAAACCATCGCTAACGAGCGAAGGAGGGGAAAACTTTTATTTGTCCTTCTTACCGAAAACAGATATCCGCACATAGCGGCCCGGATGTTCTTTCAGGTCTTTGAGCAGGGCATCAAGGTCTTTGCTGACCTTTTCCATCTCATCATACAAAGACTTGTTTGTAGCAAGCTGGCCCAGAGTGCCTTTTCCGTTATTGATATTCGTCAAAGTGGTGTCGAGGCTCGCTAATACCGCATTGGCACGGGTCATTGTCTCCTGTAAATGAAGTGCATTCAATGTATCTGTGAAGGTTTCGATCTTGGTGAAGGTCCTTTTTATAGTTGCTTCATTATCCAATATCATCCTTTCAATGGATATGGCATGATCCAACAGTGTTGCCACCTTGGTATCCATGGTATGCTGAACAGAATTCAGGGTCCCGTTTAAACTGTTCATGGTAGTTGGCAGCTTTTCCATAGCCTCCCTGAGCGCGGCTCCTGATTCTCCGTTGAAGGTGCTGTCAAGGCCTTCAAGGATACTTTTCACCTTATCCCTGAGGGGTTCGGTGATCTGATTCAGGTTGTCGACAAAACCGGGTTCCATATAAGGAATAAGAGTATCCCTGTTTTGAGCAATTTTAGGATCATTGCCCAATACAAGCTCCACCGCTTTTGAACCAAACAGATCAGAACTATACACTTTGATCGTTGAATTGATCGGAACCTCTATGCTACTTTGTACTTCAATTTCAACCATCAGTTTCAGGCTGTCATCGGTCAACAGTTCTACGCGTTTTACCTGTCCAATCCTGTACCCGTTGATAAGTACCGGATTGGAGGCTATCAGTCCGTCAACGGTCTTAAAAACGGCATAGTACGTATTGGTTTTGGTGAAAAGGTCGCGCCCTTTCAAATAATTATACCCCAGGATCAGGATCGTAATAGACAAGGCAGTAAATATGCCTACTTTGGATTCATTCGAAATCTTCATCTGCTCACAAATATAATCGCTTCCTGCAAATTCTGTTTTACTTTACTTGGATCGCATGGCTTCCACCGGATCCATTCTCGCCGCTGTGATGGCAGGAACCATACCCGCAATTAGCCCGATAAGCGCTGAGATCACATTGCTCAATATAAAATTCGAGGCAGAAAGAGCTACATCGATATCCATGGCAGCAGATATTCCCTTACTGCCTAAAAACACGAAAAACACCCCGATCAAACCGCCTATGAGCGAAAGTATCACTGCTTCGGTCAAAAACTGAAATAGGATAAATGCGTTGGTAGCCCCGAGTGCTTTTTGAATGCCTATTTGTGCTGTTCGTTCCTTTACCGACACAAACATGATATTGGCAATTCCAAATCCTCCTACCAGTATCGAAAATGCGCCGATAATACTGCCTCCCATATGCAAAACGCCAAAAATACCGGAGATGATGCTGGTAAGCATGGTGATCCTGTTCATGGCAAAATTATCATCGTCACGCGGATTCAGCCTTCTCACCGAACGCATGGCTCCCTGTATGGTCAATTGCAGGTCGTCGATACTTACCTGATCGGCTCCTTTAACCACAATACTCGGTTCACCACCGCGGTTGAGGTTCGCCACCTTTCTCAAAAAATGGATGGGCAAAATAACCGAATCGTCTTCCGAACTTCCCAGTATCGATTTTCCCTTTCTCTTCAGAACTCCGGCCACCACCAGTTTCCTGCCCATAAATTGCACTTCTTTTCCGGCCACTTGCGTGCTGCCAAAAAGATTTACAGCCACATTATACCCCAGCAAAATAACCGGTTTACCCAGCCGCGATTCGCTTTCGGTAAAATAACGTCCATCGCCAACAGCAACGGGATTGATCAAGTCGTAATTATGCCCAACAGCTATGCCGCTGATATTGTCGATACTATTCCCTTCCGCCTTTATGGTCCGGCGGTAAAATCGAAACATATACGAAACCTGATCTACTGCAGGTTGTGCTTCCAGACGTTCTTTTAACAGGTCTGATTCTTTGAGCGTGGCCTTTGGTCGGTTCATGTATTTCCACCAGGGATAATCGTTGCTAAATTCCCAGGGCCATTTTTGAACGTACACCACGTTCTGTCCAAGCGACTCAAAACTTTTGTTGATATTGGCTTCCATCGAATCCACAAAGGTCCATACCAATACAATGCAGAAAATACCGATAGAAATGCCGGCCAGCGACAAGACCGAGCGCAATTTATTCACCCACAAAGCCTGAACAGCCATGGAGAAACTCTCTCCTCCCAATTGCAGAAACATGCGTAATTGCGACACGAAACGAAGGTATGAAATTAACCGCCTGTCCGGTTAGCTCCCCTACAGGGCTAATCGATAAAAACACGATAAGTGTGGATTAGCGACTCTTAGCCGATCATAATATGCGACTTGGGATAGAGGTAGGCGTTCGATTTCGAGGAAACGCTCAGGGAAAAAGCCAGCGACAAGATCCCGATACGCCCTACAAACATGGAAATGACCAGAACCATCTTACTAAAATCCGACAACTGAGCTGTAATCCCTGTTGAAAGTCCAACTGTGGCGAAGGCAGAAACTTCCTCAAACACCAGCCTGGTTACCTCTATTCCGGGTTCGGCAATTACCAGCAAAACCACACAGATAAAGATAAAGGTGGCAGAAAAGATAAATACCGCAAAGGCTTTATAAATAAGTTCCTGCGAAATGGTTCTTCTTCCCAAAGTAACCACCTTGCGCCCGGTTACTGTAGCTAAAATGGCTGTGAAAATAACCACAAACGTGGAGGTTTTGATCCCCCCGCCTGTTCCACCCGATGAGGCACCAATAAACATCAGGAAAATAAATATGATAAGGATAGGGGTTCCAAGCAGGGATATATCAACGGTATTAAATCCGGCAGTTCGTGTGGTAACGGATTGAAAAACAGAAGTAACCAGAGCCGGCATAGAACCTTCACCCGCAATGACCCCATTTCTTTCAAGCAGGTAAAACGTCAGCGCTCCAAAGGCAATAAGAATGAGTGAGCCGTAAAAAGCGATCTGTGTGCTCAATTTCCATTTTTTCCAGGGTTTGCTCAAACGTTCGCGCACATTTCTGATCTCAAAAATATCGCGCAATGCGGGAAAACCGAGTCCGCCAAAAAAGATCGTCGCCGCTATGCATAAATGGAGCAGGTAATTGCTTTTGATACCGGCCTCCGCCAACCCGTTTGTAAAAAGAGCAAATCCGGCATTACAAAAGGCAGAAACACCATGAAATACCGAATAGAACATCTTTTCACCCGGACTATTGAACGCATAGGAGCCCCAAAAATTATAAATAAGAATGGTACTGATCAATTCTATGGTAAGGGTATAAAAAACAACCTTTCGCAATAAGGAAACCGTACCCATAAGCGACTCATTGTCAAACAACTCCTTGAGCATGCTCTGCTGTTTGAGGCCCATCCCTTTTTTCATAAAAGAGGCAAAAAAAGTGGCGAATGAGATGATCCCAAGTCCGCCGATCTGGAACAACATGAGCAGGATAAAGTGTCCTTTGGTATTAAAAAAAGTAGCCGTATCCACTACGATCAGCCCGGTTACACAAGCCGCACTTGTTGAAGTAAATATGGCATCCACCCAGCGAAGTTGGCCGTTACCTGTACTAAGTGCAGGTAATTGAAGTAAGAAGGTTCCACTCGCAATCAATAACAAAAAGGAGATAAGGAAGATGGTAGTTGGCCGCAGTTTGATCTGACCCAGCTCCTGTATTGATTTAACCACTTCCAATACGATCAATACCAGGAGGTAGCACTGAATAAAAAAAACGTAATAGGGTTCAAAGCCATGCCAGCCCAAGGCTTCAAACATGCGGACGATGATAGGAAAGGAGAATAATTTGTAGGAAATAAAATTTAGAACGACCAGGCTCAACAGAACCAGTTCAGTCGTTGAATTCCGAATAAATTCCTTTCGTTGAACCGTAAAAAAGATGCGAGCCAGATAGTTCAGAATAAAGACCGCAAAAAAGGAGCGGTTGATATCAAGAAGGATCTTTTTTTCTTCCTCCGTATGTTCATAGCCATGGTAATAAACCAGTGTAGCCACGGTAACAACTGAGCTGATGGCAACGACCCAACCCATTATTTTCAAAATGCGTTGCTTGTTATTGAAAATAAAGATGTTAATATGTTGCCTTAGTCCAAACATTTAGTCCCGGCTCAATTTAATGGCTTCTTCAAGCAATTTCGCTTTTTCTATGGGTACCACACCAACTTTTTCACAGACCAGTCCCCCGGCCAGATTCGACAGAAATGCTATTTCAAAAAGAGGAGCATTCAGTGCCAGGCACAGTGCCGCTACGCTCACCACCGTATCGCCTGCTCCGGAGACATCAGAAATATTCCTTACATGAGCCGGCAAACGCTCCCAGTGTTTCCTATCGCTGATCAATACCCCGCGTTCAGAAAGGGTCACCATCACGATATCGCAATGCAGCCGACTCTGAACCAACTCCACGGCATGCTTAAGTTCCGTTTCGTTTTTCAGGTTACTGTCGAGTTTGAGCCCCTCAATTATTTCCTTTAGGTTGGGCTTAAACAGGGTAGCCCCGCGGTAGGCTAAAAAATTATTTCGTTTCGGATCTACTACGGTAACGATACCTCTTGATTTTGCCAGGAAAATGATCGCCTGTATCAGCGATTCATTCAGCAGGCCTTTGTCATAATCTTCAAAGATCAGCACCTGGTACTTTTCCAGTTCCAGCTCTATCCAGTCGAGAAGGTCCTTCCTCTCCTCCAGATTCAGTTCATGCAGGTCCTCGTCGTCAACACGCAGCATATGGTGATTATTCCCGATGATGCGATGTTTAACGGTTGTTTTTCTGTGCGCACTGCGAATTAATCCATCCGTAGCGATACCTTCTGCCAGCAACAGTTCGTTCAGGCGGTCTCCCTGTTCGTCATTTCCAATGATGGAGGCAATGGCTACCTCGGCACCCAAAGCCCGGAGGTTCAAGGCTACGTTGGCGGCACCACCCGGACGATAATCCCGCTTTTCAACCGTTACGATCGGAACGGGGGCTTCAGGAGAAATGCGGTCTACTTTCCCGAAAAGATAGGAATCGACCATCATATCGCCCACTACCAGGGCCTTTACGGTTCCAAAGCGGCTAAAAAGAGCTTCCCACTTGTTCATGCTTTTAAGGCACTTAACACTTCAGCAATACGTTTAAGCGCATCTTTCAGGGTTTCTTCACTGGCCGCATAAGAGATCCGCAGGCAATTCGGAGCACCGAATGCTTCCCCGGGAACCAGGGAAACGAAGCAGGAATTTAAAATATGGAGGCAAAGGTCATTGGCATTTTCGATGATGCCCTTGTCGTGTTTTTTTCCAAAAAAGGAAGACACATCCGGAAAAACATAAAATGCCCCGTCAGGAACATTGCAGGTCATTCCGGGAATTTCATTCAAAAGGCCCAGCACCAGGTCGCGGCGACGATGGAACGCATCCCGCATTTCAATACAGCTTGTAAGCGGACTGGTCAATGCAGTGAGGGCTGCACGCTGACTGATGGATGAGGCCCCGCTGGTAAATTGTCCCTGTAGTTTTTCGCAAGCCTGGGCTATTTCCACAGGGGCAGCGATATAGCCGATGCGCCAGCCGGTCATGGCGTAGCCTTTGGATACGCCGTTAACTACTACCGTGCGATCCTGAATTTCTTCAAACTGGGCAATACTTTCGTGGCTGCCAATAAAATTGATGTATTCGTAGATCTCATCCGAGATGATCACGATCTCAGGATGTTTAACAAACACATCCTTTAATGCGGCCAATTCGTCTTTACTATATACCGTTCCTGTGGGATTGCATGGGGAAGAGAAAAGAAATGCCTTTGTTTTCGGAGTGATGGCTGCTTCGAGTTGTTCCGGAGTTATTTTAAAATCCGATTTAACATCCGATTCCACAAAAACCGGAATTCCTTCAACGAGTTTCACCATTTCCGAATAACTCACCCAATAAGGAGTAGGAATAATAACCTCTTCTCCGGGGTTAACGATGGACATGATCACGTTCATGATGGAGTGTTTGGCCCCGGTGCTAACTACGACCTGGTTCATGTTGTATTCCAGATCATTGTCGCGCTTGAGTTTATTCACCACCGCCTCTCTCAGTTCCGGATAGCCGGCAACCGGAGTATAAAAAGTATAGCCGTCGTCGATGGCTTGTTTGGCGGCGTTGCGAATATGGGAAGGGGTATCAAAATCCGGTTCTCCAAAACTGAGGTTGATCACATCAAACCCTTTGGCCTTAAGTTCCCGCCCGGCCTTGGCCATGGCAATGGTTTGCGACTCATTGATCCAGGATATACGCTCTGCTAGATAGTTCATGGTATGGAAATGCGAATATAGTTGGAAGAAGTTCCAAATTCCAATAAGCAAGTTCCAAAGCTTGCGCGTGAGTATTGCTTGCGCACGAGTATAACAAATAATTCCGCGCCATTGCGCCATTGCGTCAAATACGTTGGCGAAAGCAATACGCATGCGCCAGCCCGTCCTTTTGACGTGAATCCAAACTTCGCCCTACCCGAAAGCATTGGTTTTCAGCCAAATTGACCCTCCATCCACTACGGACCTGTCATAATTTCCGATTCCTGCTCTTGGAAAACACTTTGCAGGCTAAATAGCGTTAGCATATCATACTATGGATTTCAAACAATTCACCATCAAAGCCCAGGAGGCTGTTCAAAAGGCTCAGGAACTGGCCATGACCGGTCAAAACCAGTCGATCGAAACCGGGCACCTCTTAAAAGGAATGCTGCTCAGCGATGAGTCGGTATTGGCTTTTCTTTTTAATAAACTCAATATCCCACAACAACGGCTTAACCAGTCATTGGATGCCATCATTGAATCGTACCCGAAAGTAGAAGGGGGTGATCAATACCTGGGCCGTCAAACCCAGCAGGTTTTACTCAATGCTCAAAACTACCTGAAAGACTTTGGCGACGACTTCGTTTCGGTCGACCACCTTTTATTGGCCCTTTTTAAAAATAAAGACAGTGTTTCCACCCTCTTAAAGGATGCCGGCATGAGCGAAGATGCGCTTAAAAAGGCCATCAAAGACCTGCGTGGCGGACAGAAAATTACCAGCGACACAGCTGAACAACAGCATCAATCCCTGGATAAATATGCAAAAAACCTGAACGATCTGGCCGCCAAAGGTAAACTCGATCCGGTTATCGGCCGGGACGAAGAAATTCGGCGTGTACTCCAGATTTTATCCCGGCGTACCAAAAACAACCCGGTCCTTATCGGTGAACCCGGGGTGGGTAAAACAGCGATCGCCGAAGGGCTCGCCCACCGTATCGTTAATGGTGATGTGCCCGAAAACCTGAAATCCAAACAGATCTATTCCCTCGATATGGGTTCCCTCATTGCAGGTGCCAAATACAAAGGTGAGTTTGAGGAACGGCTTAAAGCGGTCGTGAAGGAAGTTATTAATTCAGATGGCGAGATCGTTCTGTTTATAGATGAGATGCATACCCTGGTGGGTGCAGGGGGTGGTGGCGAAGGAGCCATGGATGCAGCAAATATCCTGAAACCTGCACTTGCACGGGGAGAATTGAGGGCTATCGGCGCAACCACGCTGGCCGAGTACCAGAAATACATCGAAAAAGACAAAGCACTGGAACGTCGTTTCCAAAAGGTCATGGTTGAAGAACCGGACACCCAGGATGCCATTTCTATCCTTCGCGGTTTAAAAGAACGGTACGAAGTGCACCACAAGGTGCGGATCAAAGACGAAGCGATCATAGCTGCGGTAGAACTTTCTCAAAGGTATATCACCGACCGTTTTCTCCCGGATAAGGCCATCGACCTGATCGATGAGGCGGCCTCCAAACTGCGGCTCGAGATCGATTCCGTTCCCGAAGAACTCGACGAGATCGAACGCCGTATCATGCAGTTGGAGATCGAAAGAGAAGCCATTAAAAGGGAAAAAGGAACCGAAACCCTTGACAAACTCAATAAGGAAATTGCCGAACTGCAGGATGAGCGTAACGAAATAAAAGCCCGCTGGCAGTCAGAAAAAGGCGTAGTGGAAGCCATCCAAAGCAGCAAGGAAAATATTGAAAACCTGAAGCTGGAGGCCGAACGCGCCGAACGTGCCGGGGACTATGGTAAAGTTGCCGAGATCCGTTATGGAAAGATCAAAGAAGCCGAACAGGAACTCGAAGCCAACAAACAAAAACTCGGCGAATTGCAGGCCAACAGCTCACTGGTAAAAGAAGAAGTAGATGCCGAAGATATTGCAGGGGTAGTAAGCCGCTGGACCGGTATCCCCGTCAATAAAATGCTGCAAAGCGAAAGGGAAAAACTGCTTTATCTTGAAGACGAATTACACAGACGAGTTGTGGGACAAGAAGAGGCGATCTCGGCTATATCCGATGCTGTTAGAAGGAGCCGGGCCGGACTTCAGGACCCAAAACGTCCGATAGGATCATTTATCTTTCTTGGTACCACCGGAGTCGGAAAAACCGAGTTGGCAAAGGCCTTGGCCGAATACCTGTTCAACCAGGAAAATGCCATGGTGCGTATCGACATGAGCGAATACCAGGAAAAACATACGGTTTCCAGGCTCATCGGAGCGCCTCCGGGATATGTGGGCTATGATGAGGGGGGGCAACTTACCGAAGCCATTCGCAGACGGCCCTATAGTGTTGTATTGTTGGATGAGATCGAAAAAGCCCACCCGGATGTATTCAATATCCTTTTGCAGGTATTGGATGATGGACGCTTAACCGACAACAAAGGCCGCACAGCCAATTTCAGGAATACCATTATCATCATGACCTCCAACCTGGGTTCAGATGTGATCCGCGATAATTTTGAGCAGATTCAGGATAAGGACATGGATGAGGTGATCGCAAAAACCAAAATGCAGGTTTTTGAGATCCTGAAAAAATCCATACGTCCTGAATTTTTAAACCGTATTGACGAAACCATCGTATTTACTCCGCTTAGCCGTGAGAATGTGCGCCAAATCGTGGAATTGCAGTTTAAAATGCTGCAAAAGATGCTGGAAGAAAATGCCATCACCCTCAATGCTACCGATGAAGCCCTCGACTGGCTGGCCCAACTTGGATACGATCCTCAATTTGGAGCAAGGCCCTTAAAGCGGGTCATGCAGAAGAAGGTGCTGAACGAATTGAGCAAGAAAATTTTGAGTGGAGAGGTCCAAAAAGAGAGCAATATCCTCATCAAAATTGACGAGCATAACCAAATCTCCTTTGTGAACCAGGCTTAAAAGCGCCGAAGATTCGTCTAAAAGGCATTATCTCAAAAGGGTAATGCCTTTATATTTGAAGCATGTCAACTCCCTGGCTACGCTATTCGGAAATTCTCAGTCACTCGGTAAAAGCCCTTCCA
This sequence comes from Bacteroidota bacterium, assembly GCA_003531115.1. GTDB lineage: Bacteria > Bacteroidota > Bacteroidia > UBA8524 > UBA8524 > UBA8524. Next base: position 12,660 of record DQHT01000003.1, read on the forward strand.
GAATCCATTTATAGCCCTGCACAAAAGCTTGCCTGGCTTTCAAAAGTTGAATCGCTCAATTGGGCTGAACGACTGGCCGGACAGGAAGTCTTTGAGCGGAAAATGGGCGGAAAATGCGTCGCCTTTGCCACCCTAAATGAGAATACCCTCGATTTCCTGTTCGTGTCACCGGAGTATTGGCGCCAGGGTTTAGCCACCTCGCTGATCCATGAGGTGGAAATGGCTGCACGTACCAAAGGCCTGCAGGAATTAAATGTGGAAGCAAGTTTGGCTTTATTTCCACTTTGCCTTCGAGAAGGATTTCAAGTCATCGAAAAAGAATATGTAGCTATTGGCGATGAAAATGTTCCGCGATTTAAAATGTCCAAACCATTCTTACATCAAAGGCATCGCTCTCGCGTCTTATGGAGTACGGACCGATTGTACCTTAGGGAAATGCTCCCCATTGATGCACAAACCTGTTACGAACTCAATCTGGATCCCATGGTACTTCGTTATACTGGTGATGTCGAATTTGCATCCGTCGAAGCATCCCGTGAATTTTTGGAAAACTATGACCCCTACAAAAAAACGGGTTACGGAAGGTGGGCGATGATCCGAAAAAATGACGGGGCCTGGATAGGTTGGTGTGGAATTAAAAAACATGAGGATGGAAAAATTGACCTCGGGTACAGGCTCCATCAACAGTATTGGAACCAGGGTTATGCCACCGAAGCCGCGAAATTGAGTATGGAATTAGCGAAAAACGAATTCCATCTGGACAAGCTGATCCTCGAAGCGAATCAGGACAATCTTGCTTCCAGAAGGATAGCGGAAAAATTGGGTTTTGTTGAGCAGATTAGTCCTAAACACGCCGCTATCCACGATGTACTCTACCTGAAAAATTTGTGCGAATAAATTATCTTCGAAAAGTCAGATGAGGCTTCTACTTGTATTCTTTCTTGCCTTTTTATGGACCGCCTGCTGCATCGAACCCTGCGATTGCGCTGACGAGTGCAAAAAACCCTATATCTTTAGTTTTATTGTAGGTCCGGGTGACTACAGCACAGAGGATATCGATACCCTGGAGATCCGTTATAAGTTTGAAGGAAACAATTACTTCGACACCTCCTGGTTCTACCTGAATACCGGCAAAAACCAGCCTGTTCATCCCTGCTCAGGTAATAATCAATTGGTGCTGGATAAAAACATTCCGGACGAAAACGGCAAACTGGTTCGGGTCGCGATCTACAAGATCTTTACCGCAGTCGATTCCTTTCAGATCGATGGCATGGACCTGATCGTCACCAAATCAGGAGAAAAATGTTGCCGCTGTATAAAAACGGTGAGAAGGGAATTCCTCCTGGATAGTGTCAAGGTAGTACAAACCAGTCTTATTCCCGTTCCGGTTTCGGTTGCAAAAAAGAACTAATTTTTAATACTAACTTAGCGGTATGCGAAAGCTGCTTCTTATTCTTCCGGTACTTCTCCTCCTTTCGCATGGATGTGTAAGAACCTGCGACTGTTTCGATGAGTGCACAGATATCATTACCTATAAATTTGATACGAGCGCAGGTAGCTTTCATGCAGCCGAAACCGATAGCTTTTATGTACAAATCCAGTTAGAAAATGATAGTCATTGGTATACTGACTCAATCGGCTCCTCTTCGCCTTTGAAATACCATCTTCTGTTCGACTCAATATGGATTGGACCAAGCTGCGGTCCTTTGAATTCACCGGGCTTTGGTCTGGGTGCGGAAGTGATAGAACAAGATACCCGGAAGGAGAAAAATATCAAAAGTTTGCGTGTAATAACCGCAAGCGACACGGCCACTCTGGATAGTCTTATCATGACCATTCATAAAAGGGGTCGTATAAATTGCAAATGCGTCAGTTATGTTGAATTTTCTTTTTATCAAAAAGGTGTAAAAACATATTTGATAGCCAAAGAGCCTTCGCCTTATATTTCTGTTACGCTTATACCAGATTAACCGCCACTTAGTTCGCTTAAGGAAAAGGTCCGATCCAAACGCATCCCCTTTTCCGTCATTTTCACCGTTCCGCACTCAACTACGGGATCATGTTCAAAGTAATAAATATAGTCGTATTGAAGGGCTTCCTCGTGAATACGCAGCCTTTCTTTCATCGTATCAAGCGGTCGGATATCATAGCCCATCACATAATTCACCGGAACATGGTGACTGGAAGGCATCAGGTCGGCCAAATAGATGAGGGTTTTGTCCTTGTACCGGATCTTGGGTAACATCATCGCCTCGGTATGTCCGTTTACCTCAATAAAGGAAAAGTCTTTCATCAACTCCTCTCCACTTCTCAGAAATTTCAGTTGTCCGTGCTCCTCGATCGGCAAGATGTTCTCATGAAGAAAAGATGCCCTTTCCCGGGGATTTGGGGCCAGAGCATGATTCCAGTGTTTTTCATGGCTCCAGTAAACAGCATTGGGAAAACGGGTTTGTAAGGCACTGCGGTCCTTATTCCATTTAACGGCACCTCCAACATGGTCGAAATGAAGGTGGGTCAGAAATACATCCGTGATGTCCTCAGGCGAAAATCCCTTTGCTTTTAATGAAGATTCCAAACTTGTATCTCCACTGAGGCAGTAATGCTTAAAAAAATTTGCGTCCTGCTTGTCACCAATTCCTGTATCGATCAATACAAGACGATTTCCATCTTCCACAAGAAGGCAGCGCATCGCCCAGTTACACAAATTATTTTCATCAGCCGGATTCAGTTTATTCCAGATCACTTTCGGTACAACGCCGAACATGGCCCCGCCGTCCAGTTTAAAAAGTCCGGTATCGATCACGTGTAATTCCATCACACAAATGAAGGCATTGTCCTCTAAAAAAAAAATCCCGGAACTCAAATGAGTCCGGGATTTTATAAATGATTGATAGTGAATTAACGCACTACGAATTGAAGGGTGCTTTGAGCTCCTTCACTGTTAATAACGCGTAAGTAGTAGATCCCTTCAACTGCATTTTGCAGGTCAAGTTCCATTTCGTCAGTAGCGTTTGTTGTTGCCTCGAACGCAATAACCTGTCCGAGTGCATTTACCACCGTTAAGGTTACATCGTTAAAATCTGCACCTTCGAACTTAAGAACAAATTGTCCTTTATTCGGGTTTGGATACAGGCTCAAGGCCGCGCCAAAGGCTACGTTCGGGATTGCAGTTCTGAAAACACGCAGGGTATCTGTTTTTTCGTTGACACAGTTATCTGCGTTTTTGGTTACAAGACGGGCAATATATAAGCCATCGAATTGGTACTGATGAATTGGATCGGAAGTGGTCGATTTTGCACCATCACCAAAGAACCATTGGTAGCTGATTCCGGCACCTGTAGCCGAAGCAAGAAACTGGAAGGTTCCATCCTGGGTCTGGGTTGAGGAGTATGTAAAATCTGCTGTAGGAATTGGAGATATACGCACATTCTGTGTGGCAGTATCCGAACATCCACCGGCAATGGTAGCGATCATGGTTACGGTATAGGTTTGTACGGCACTATAAGTAAATGCCGTGTCTTTTGCCGTGCTGGTAACTCCATTGTTGAAATCCCAGAAATAGGTAACCGCAGAAATATTAGAGGATGTTGTACTGTTCATGAAATCAACTTCGGTTCCATCGCAAACAACAGCCGGTACAACAATACCTGCATTTGGTTTTTCATTCACCAGGATGGTAGTTTCAAATGAATCTGTACAGCCATTGCTGCTGTACGAACGCAATTTGAGGGTATAGGAACCAACTCCGGGATAGGTATGGCTTGGATCCACTGCAACAGAAGTATTTCCATCGCCAAAACTCCAATCATAGGTATTGCTGAATCCCGCAGGCACAATGGTATTATTTACAAAGTCGATCTGCTGTCCCACACAAGGGGCAGAATAGGCAATACTGATCTTTGGTGCCTGAATGATCGTAACCTGGGCAGTGAACGAATCCACACATCCAAGGTCTGTATATGCTTTCAGTTGAACATCGAATGTGCCGAAGCCAGCATAGGTATGCGTTGGATTGCTGGCAGTTGACGTTGCACTATCGCCAAAATCCCAGTGAAATCCCATCGTACCAAATGCCAGGGTGCTGGAATTGGTGAACACCACATTGTTGTTGTTGCAGGTACTTGAAGAGGACGAAGAAAAATTCACCGCCGCCCGTGGTGCCTGGGTAACCGTTTTGCTCACCGTTTTTGAACAGCCATTCACATCAACGGTATACGATACCTGATAATTTCCGGCAACATTATATTGATGAGAGGTGTTTTGTGCATTGTCTGTATTCCCGTCGCCAAAATCCCAGGTAAAACTTGGTGTACCTGCCGGCATAAGTGTAGTATTTGCCAATTGAACCGCCGTGCCTTCACATGCATTTATTGCATCGAAGCTGGTTTGTGGAACAGGTTTTACAAATACTGTTTGTGTATCGTAAGCAACATATCCATAATCGGAAGTCACTTTAAGGATTACATCATAATTTCCTGTAGTCGGGAATTTGAAGCCGGGATTTTCAAGGCTTGAAAAATTACCATTTCCGAAATTCCATTCATAACTTAATGTACCAGACAGGATCGTTGAGGTATTCGTAAAGGGGACTTCACTTCCGTCGCAGGTAGAAATAAAAGTAAAAGAAGGTTGCGGACGAGGAGCTACGTATACATATACTTCTACTATCGAATCACAACCTGTCACCAAAGAACTGATGGTTGCTGTTATCCGGTATAAACTATCTGAAGTAGCTATGGAGGGGATAAAGCGCAAACTACCATTGCTTGAACTTCCCGGAGAAAAAGTTGCTGTATCGGTGGAGGGCACTAAACTGCCATTAATCGTTTGGAAATCGATCGCAGAAATATACCAATCCGTACCGAATGTGCTGTTACTCATCCCTGTTGGAGGAGTTATTTCCAAACTGATGGTATCCCCATCTGCAACAACATGAGGTAAAGAGTTGGTTCCTGATCGGAATGTTCCCTGAAAAGGAGAGCCGGCCACTACACCTGCACCTGTTGGCAAAGGTTTTACTTCAACCTGAACGGCCTGGCGTGAACTTTCACAAAGCGGGAAATAGCTGTAATGAAGCGCTCCATTAAAAAGTCTTGGACTAAAAGTAGCACCAAAATTCATCCCTTTTCCGGCTCCTGCGGTAAGTTGAACTTCTGCATTCGAAAAGGTCTGAAGGGATGATGCTGTTGTATAGTTGATAACCGTTGAATTCGGTAATTGGATATAAAAGGCATAAGTACTTGAGGCAGGCAGGGATAATTTATTCCCTACATTGACATAAATACCAGGTCCGCCGTTGGATTGAGTGCTCACAACTGTAGTAAAGCCAAGGAGGGTCCAGGCGCCGGCATTGGTCTCAAAGCCCTGGTAGGTGCCTTGTTTATAATATACTTCCACCAGGTGAGTTCCTGCATCCATGCTCACCTCGAAGCTGTCAAGGATAATGCTCCGGAGGGCAGTTACGTTAAACATAATTCCTGACTGTCCGTTGCCTGCTGCATAAGTACTGGTCAATGAGCTTTTTAGTGCCCCGCGACCTCCACTTACATAATAGGTATAGTTGCCAGGTCCCGCAACGGGAGTATTAAACGGAGTACCAGATCCGATCGGAATATTGGATGAAGGACTGTCGTACCAGACTATCGAATCAGAAGAAGCTACACCACTTGCCTGCAAGGTTACGGAACCAGCTCCGCAACGGTCTGCATTTGCCGCTGTTGGCATGGGTGGCGTTCCTAAAAAGTTGATCGTACTTGTTGCAAAAGTATCGTTGGCCAGATTTTGTTCTGTTCCCAATTCTGTGTATGCCCTGACTACTACCGAGCCACCGGCTGCTGTATTAAAAGGAGGAAGTATGATCGTTCCTTTCGCTCCGGGTGTCAAGGTGCCTGTAAAAGTTCCGCTAACTGTACTGTTAACGGCATTACCACCAAGGGTACCTGTTAAATTTGCATTTACTGTGAAATTACTGATGGATAATAAACCGGCATTGGCTACATCCACGATCACACTATCCATAGAACTACCACAAATACCGGAAGCAAAAGCAGCATTCAGTGTGGTTGCATCATAATCGTACAAGCCTAAAACCCGCACATTGTCAACTTGCCAATAGAATGACCAGTCGCCAACAAAACGAAAACGTATCCGGGCACTTGCTTTATTGGATAATAAACTTGTTACATCCAGATCCTGAGAATTTGTAATTGATGTACCACCGTTGTAGCTATATACCCCGGTCCAGGCAGAACCGTCGTAAACTTCAACAATAATGCTATCGGTGCTGTTGTAAATTCCATCAAAATACTGATCAAATTGTACCCGAATGGCCGAATACCCTACCGTGGAAAACGAAGACGACTCCAATGCAACATTTTCTGCACCACTGCCGATGGAAAAATAGTCGCTGTCGAAGGTGGCGAATCGTCCCGTTATCGGTGCCGAAAAAGTACGCCCGCCGGCGTTACTGAAGAGCCATTGGTCTACAGAAGAATCTCCTGCGATCACATTGTTTGTCCAACCCTGATTCGGCAAAGCCGGGTTCGTAGTCGGAAAGGCATCAAAGTTTTCATTGATCAGGTAAGTCTGGGCCCGGGATGAAGTCCCGCCCAATAACACGACCCCTGCAATGACGAATTTCATCATTGGGTAAAAATCAATTCTCATATTATTCTGGCTTTGGTTAGCTGTTTATTTGAACAAAACTAAGAAAACTCAGGCATTTTAGCCTGAAAACCACCGGAAATTAACAGGTTTTTAGACAAAAGTCTGCGAAAATTTACGTGTGGCCTTCCTTAAGGGTTGAAAACGAAGGAGATAAGGTTTGCACCCATTTGTAAGGCCTTTTCCCGAATTTCCGGACTATCCGGATAGGTTCCCGCATCTTCCCAGCCATTTCCCAGGTCGCATTCATAAGAATAAAAGCAAAGCAAGCGGCCTTCATAAAGGAGCCCAAAACCCTGGGCAGGGTGTCCGTCGTGCTCATGAATCTTGGGCAATCCGTTCGGGAACTTGTATTTCTGATTATAGATGGCGTGGGAATAGGGTAGCTCTATAAAATCCAATTCAGGAAAAACCTTTTTCATCTGCGGCCGAACAAAAGGGTCAAGGCCGTAATTGTCATCGATATGCAAAAACCCACCTGCTACCAGGTACTTACGCAGGTTTTCAGCATCTGCATCAGTCAATGAAAAAGTACCATGCCCGGTCATGTATATAAAGGGATAATTAAAGATGTCCGGACTCCCGGGTTCTACAACCGCTTCTTCCGCACTAAGGGTAGTTCCCAGGTTTTTATTGCAATAGGAGATCAGGTTCGGCAGCGCACTTTGATTGGCATACCAGTCACCCCCACCGCTGTATTTTAAACGTGCAATCTGAACGCCTCGCTGCGGAGAAAATGAAAGGGAAACGAATGTTAATAGCAGAATAAAAATTTGCAGACGACGTGCCATATTCGAAACAAATTTAGGAAAACTATCGGGGTGCAAATAGAATCCACTTATAAAAAGTTAAGGCCCACGACACCAGCTAAAGCAGCCGTTTCTGTTCTGAGTCGCTTATTCCCCAGGGATAGGCCTATCCATCCTGCCGACTTGGCCAGCATATATTCGTCTTCAGTAAAATCACCCTCGGGACCAATCATTAAATGAACCTGCTCCTTCAATGAGGTTTGTTTGTTCAATACGCTTTCTGCATCCTTGCATACTGCTATAAACCCCTGCATCGGGTGCACACTTTGCAGGTAGTTTTTGAAAGGGACAATATCATTCAATTCCGGAAAATGCCAGGTCAGAGACTGTTTGCAGGCTGCCAGAGCAATTTTCTCCAAACGTTCCATATTCACCTGTTTACGTTCCGAATGCTCACAGCGTATAAAACTCAGTGAACTCAGGCCAATCTCTATGCTCTTTTCGAGTAACCATTCCATGCGGTCCATATTTTTTGTGGGAGCTACCACCAGGTGAATTTCCTTTTCAGGTTTGGGGTAGGTTTTGGTTTCCTGTATCTCAAGTTCTGTTTCTTTTTTGTTCACCTTATTGATCAAAGCCTTAAAAAGATTTCCCTTTCCATCGATCACGTGTAAAACATCCCCCGGAACCTTTCTCAAAACGGAGATCGCGTGACGTGTTTCTTCTTCATTCAGAATGATCCGGCTGTTTTCTATACGAGAACTGTAAAATAGTTGCACCCGACAAAGATAAGCGTAGGTCAGGAATGAAAAAGAAGCTTCAGAATTCCGTAATTCGCGACATGAAGGATCCGATCGAAGCTTTTGTAATCGCACTGAAAACACAGGCGTCTCCCGAAAAAAAACCAGCCATGGAGGCCTATATGAAGGAGCGATTTTCCTTTTTAGGGGTGATGAATACGGAAAGAAAAGCCATTCAAAAAGCCTATTTCCCTGTATGGAAAAAAGACAAATCTCTGGACCCTGTGGAGCTCGCTCAGCTTCTATGGAAGCAACCTTTCCGTGAGTTTCAATATGCTGCCATGGATTGGATGAAGGCCACTTCTTTATGGAAATACCCGGGTAGCATTCGTCATTTTGAAAGCTGGGTTTTAGACCGGAGTTGGTGGGACAGTGTCGATTTTATCGCCAGCACCTGCATGGGCGGCTACTTTCTCAACTACCCTGCTGAACGTGATGCCTGGATAGAAAAATGGAACAGCAGTCCCGATTTTTGGCTTAACCGATGTGCCCTTCTTTTCCAGCTGAAATACAAAAACCAGGTCGATACAGATCTGCTCTTCGCAATTATCGATACCCACAAAGACCAAAAGGAATTTTTTATCCGAAAAGCGATCGGATGGGCATTGCGTGAATTGAGCAAAACGCAACCCGGTTTAGTGAAGGATTATCTCGAACGAACACAATTATCGGGACTAAGTATTCGGGAAGCCACTAAATATCTCGTATGAGTGTTCAGTGTTCAGTGAGTATCGTTTTCATACTGAAAACTGAACACTGAAAACTGAACACTTAAATCTACCAAATAACTACCCGCCTCGTTTCATCAGTCACCACCATAGGCATATCCTCTTTGCAGGCAAAGGCTTCCCAAAATTCGGGGAGGTTGCTCAAGGGACCCAGTACACGGAATTTGCCAGGCGAATGCGGGTCTGTGATGATCCGGTTTCGCAATTCCTTTTCAGCAATATTTTGTGCCCAAACCTGAGCCCATCCCAGGAAGAAACGCTGTTTCCAGGTAAATCCGTCAAGAGATGTTCCTTTTGGAGCTTTGTTGCCATAATGTTTTTGCAAAGCATAGTAGGCCAGGGTAAGTCCGGCCAGATCCGCAATATTTTCGCCCTGAGTCAGGCTACCATTAATATGTACACCGTCAAGCACCTGATAATTTTCAAACTGTGCCACGATCTTTTGGGTACGTTCGGTAAACCTTACACGGTCACCTTCCGTCCACCAGTTATTTAAATTACCCTCCGCGTCGAATTTGGATCCCTTATCATCAAAGCCATGTGAAAATTCATGACCGATCACTGCCCCGATGCCGCCATAATTTAAGGCGTCCTCGGCATTCGGGTCATAAAAAGGCGGCTGAAGGATTCCGGCAGGAAAAACGATCTCATTTTTTCCGGAAGAATAATACGCATTTACAGTTTGCGGGGTCATTCCCCATTCCCCTTTGTCAACGGGTTTTCCCAGTTTATCCATCATTCTGCGGTAATTAAACTGGTGAATGGCAATATCGTTTGCAAAGAGGTTACCGGCATTGACATCCAAACCGGAATAATCCCGCCATTTGTCGGGATACCCGATCTTATACTTGAAGGCGTTGAGTTTTTCAAGCGCCTTTCCTTTGGTGGTATCGCTCATCCAGTCGAGACCCGCAATTCGTTCACGAAAAACGTCTCTGATCTCCTCCACCATGAGGCTTACCTGTTTTTTGGCGTCTTCTGAAAAATGCTCCTTCACAAAAAGCTGGCCCACCAGTTCTCCCAAATTTCCATTCACCTTTTTAACGGCACGTTCTTTAAACGGCTTCATTTCAGCCGTTCCCTTCAATACTCCGGCATAAAAGGCAAACTGGTCTGCCTCAATCTGTAAACTGAGTACTCCCGAAAAACTGCTGATCAATTCCCAGCGCAGGTAGTTTTTCCAAACTTCGATCGGATGATTTTTCCATATTTCTATGGCATTGGCCAGGTAATCAGGCTGAGCAACGATGATATGCTGCCATTCAGGCATCGCGCTTTTTGCGAAATACGATTTCCAGTCTATCCCGTTATAGGTTTTTAAAAATTCGTCGTAATGATACTTATTGTAAGTTTTATCTGGGTCCCTCCGCTCGGTGCGCGACATAGAAACCAGTGCCAGTTCTTTTTCCAGTTCGAAAATTTCCTTTGCCGCTGCCTTCTGGTCTTTTTCATCCACCCGGATTTTATCCAGCATTTTTCCCACATGCAGCACATAGGCTTCTTGTATGGCCCTGTTTTCGACATTGTCTTTTAAATAATAATCAACATCAGGAAGATGGAGCCCGCTTTGCGAAAGATGCAAACGGTTTTCATTGCTGTTTTTCGCGTCACTGCCTACGTAGAAGGAGAAAAAAGTCCCAATTCCTTCCTGCTGCCAGGAAGCCATCAGGTCCATCAGCGCTTGTTTATCACTGCATAACTCGATAGCATCAAGATAGGGTTGGATCGGTTCAATTCCCTTCGCATTTCGTGAAGCGCTGTCTAAAACGGTTTTATAATAGTCTTTGACCTGCTGTTCAGGACTGCCATTTACGGCCTTAACCTGACCGGTATTGAGGCGGTCGAGTATTGTCTCCACCCGTTCTTCATTTTGTTTTGCGAGGATATTGAACACAGCCCAACGACTTTCTGTTGAAGGAATAGGATTCCTTTTTTGCCATCCCCCTATTGCATAGGTGTAAAAATCGGCACATGGATTAACAGAGGTATCCAGGTTTTCTTTGTTATACCCCTTTTTTTCACCAAGCTGGTTGAAGCCATATAAGGCTAAGATCACCACAGAAACACCCGCAAAAACTGCGCGCCTTGACATTTTTTTCATCGCGGCAATTTAGCGATTGGCGGTCAATTCACAATCTTATCTGCGCAATAG
>DQHT01000151.1 GCA_003531115.1 Bacteroidota bacterium
TGCTTACTGCTTTGTCGAATGAAAAATTGTTTCTTCCTTCTGCCTGTGGTGGAGGGGGAACCTGTGCCATGTGTAAATGCCAGATTACGGAAGGGGGAGGCGAAATTCTCCCTACCGAAACAGGGCATATCAACCGCCGTCAGCAGAAAGAACATGTACGTTTGGCCTGTCAGGTGAAGGTGAAAAACGACATGAAAGTAGAGATCCCTGAAGAAGTATTCGGGATCAAAAAATGGGAATGCGAAGTGGTTTCCAACTACAACGTGGCTTCTTTTATCAAAGAATTTGTGGTTCGCCTTCCTGAAGGAGAACACCTGGATTTTGAAGCAGGAGGCTATATCCAGGTGGATGTTCCGGCTTGTGAAGTCGACTTTAAAAATATCGATATCACTTCCCATCCAAAAATGGGTAAAGCTCCGGATGAATTTCAGGCTGAGTGGGATAAATTCAAACTTTGGGATCTGAAAATGAAAAATCCTGAGCCGATATTCCGCGCCTATTCCATGGCTAACCACCCGGCAGAAGGAAATATCATCATGCTCAATATCCGTATCGCCACCCCACCTTGGGATAGAGCAAAAAACGGATGGATGGATGTGAATCCGGGTATCTGTTCTTCTTATGTGTTTGACCAAAAACCCGGCGACAAAGTAACCATCTCCGGTCCTTATGGCGAGTTCTTTATCAAAGAGACAGGCGCTGAAATGATCTATGTTGGTGGTGGTGCAGGAATGGCTCCATTGCGCTCCCACTTGTTCCATATGTTCCATACCGAAAAAGAAAGAAACAGAAAAGTTAGTTTCTGGTATGGAGGCCGTTCCAAACGGGAACTTTTCTATATCGAAGATTTCCGGGCTATCGAAAAGGAATTCCCGAATTTCACCTTCCATATTGTTCTTTCAGAGCCTTTGCCCGAAGACAACTGGAAGGCGAAAACATCGATCGACGACAGTGGCGACGGATTTACCGGTTTTGTGCATCAGGCGCTGATCGATAATTACCTGAGCAAACATCCTGCACCGGAAGATATCGAATTCTATTTCTGCGGACCGCCAATGATGAACCAGGCTGTGCTGAAAATGTGCGACGACTGGGGCGTGCCTCCTGAAAATGTGGCCTTCGACGATTTCGGAGGATAGTATTTCGAAACAAGATCTATAAAAAACCCCGCCAGTCGGGGTTTTTTATTGCGTTCCGGCTTTTCTATTTTTGTGTCATGAAGCTTAATCCACTCTTTATTATTCTCTTTCTGTTCCTATTCAGCTGTACGGGTAATTCCAATACGGTTCAATTAAACAAGTATGCGGTCAGCGCCTTCGGTTCAACGATCAAGATCAGCTATACCGGAGAGGAGATCGACGGATTGAATTTTGCGATGGAAAATCTAATTGCTGATTTTAACAGATCCTTATCCACCTATGATTCTACATCAGTAGTGAGCCGTATAAACAGGAACGAAACGGATAAGATAGATTCCCTGAATTTTAAACTACTTGCCCAGGCTTTGTGGTGGACACGTGCCACAGGAGGAGCTTTTGATGTATGTGTGGCACCATTGGTCGATTTATGGGGATTTGGCAAGACAAAACCGCATCCGGTCGATTCATCGCAGGTGGATTCTGCCCGCTCTCTGGGGGGATACAATTCGATCAATATCAATCAAATGGTTCTTGTCAAAAAAGATCCAGGAGTACGAATTAACTACAATGCGATCGCCCCGGGTTTTGCCGCTGACCTGATTTCTGATATGTTAATCAAACGAGGGCGTAACAATTATTATATCAATGTGGGAGGGGAGGTACGCTGTTCAGGGGTTAATCAGGATTCAGCGTATTGGCTGATCGGTATTGAAAAGCCCATTGAGAATAAAAATGGTGAAAATGAGGCCATGCGAAATATACGCGTGATCAACCAGGCTTTGGCAACTTCCGGAAATTATCGCCAGTTTTATGAGGTCGATGGAAAAAAATATGCCCATACCCTCGATCCTCGCACCGGTTATCCCGTGCAACACGACCTGCTTAGCGCAACCGTATTAGCTCCCGACGCCTCTACCGCCGATGCCCTGGCAACCATTTGTATGGTTTTGGGCAGGGAAGAAGCGAAGGTGTTTTTTGAGCAATTGCAAAACGTGCATTATTATTTTATTTATAGAGGAGAAGACGGGTCGTTTAAAGAAGAGTGGTCGCCCGGCCTGGAGAAACAGTTTGTTGAAGATTAAGATTAAGGATGAGGAGTCAACGGTCAACAGACGACGGTCAACAGTATAAAAAGTAACTTAATGCCTACAGCTTTCAGCCTATAGCCTACAGCCAACTCCCAGAACCTGAAACCCAGAACCCGAAACCCAAAAAATGACCGAAGAACAATACCAAAGCCTTGCAGCCCAACTGCGCCAACCCCATGGAGAATTCGGACTGCAGGTTGGAAACAACATGAATGTAGGTAACGTTCATATCAATAAAAACACCATCGGGTTACTGGAGCTTTCCGTGAATGATGAGGTGCTGGAGATCGGTATGGGCAATGGTTTTTTTGTAAAAGATCTGTTTGTAGTTGAGCCATCCGTCCGTTATACCGGACTCGATTTTTCGCCATTAATGATAGAAGAAGCGAGCCGGAATAATGCTGAATTGATCCAGGAAGGGAAAGTTAATTTTCGCCTCGGCGCTGCGGATGCCATTCCTTTTGATGACAGCACCTTTACAAAAATATTTACCATCAATACCCTTTATTTCTGGGATAATCCAGAACGAATTTTGGCAGAGCTACGCCGTGTATTGAAGAAGGAGGGAGAGCTCTTTATTTCCATTCGTCCTAAAGAGGTCATGCAACATTATCCCTTTGTCAAATATGGATTTGCCATGTATACCAAGGAGGAAGTAGGAGCATTATTGGAAAAAAACGGGTTTCAGGTCATCGCCGCCATAGAAACGGATGAACCGGAACAACAGATCGGAGAGATCAAAATACAGGTAAAGAGCCTGATTATTCAGGCCTGCAGGGGTTGAAAATTTTCTACCCTACTCCGAATGGGTGCGATGTTGAAGGAACATTCTGATCCACCGAATACCCCGGGGCACAAAAATCACCATACCGATCAGAAGGATAATTCCGCCATAAAGCAGGAATAAGTCGAAAGTGGTACCGGCAGCCATGCCGCCCGCAAAGGCAAAAGTTCCGCTAATTAAGGAAAAAAATGTGAGGAGTGTTTTCATACCGGTCAACGTATTGATTTACAAGTTAGGAATAATAATCCGGGAATGTTCAGATCAAAAGGTCTTCTGCAGAAAAAACGACCTCAAAGCCCTTTTTGAGGAAATAATTCTGCGTTTCAAATTGAGGCTCTTCAGCTAAAGCCATCACAAAATCGCCTCCCCAGGCGCCAAGCGATTTGACCTCACCGGGAAAATCCGGGAAATTGAGGTCTTTCACTTTTTCCAGATTCAAGGCCTTGCTCAATATTTCTTCGCTTTCTTTCATAGCCAGCAAAAGTGAATTCCTGTCTGGATGCTGTAACAGACTGCCAATGAGCTCATCCATACTTTGAACAAGAGCCTGTTTGTCAGACCCCTGCGCCTGGTAAAAAGCGATTCCTTCTCTGCTGTCCTGCTTTTTGCCCAGATAAACAAAAATGGCTCCATGTAGAACATCCTTACCCCAGTTCAATTCCTCCCATTTCGCCTTTTGAGGGGCCTCCAGTCGATAAAGGATAGGTTTTCGCGCCGTGGTGCAGGCAATATCATAGCCGCTCCCACGGAAGCTGCGAAAGAACAATTCCATCGCATCCACACCCGCCCATTGGGCGATCAGTGAAATCAGTGTAGAACTGGATCCCAATCCCCATTCTCTCGGATAATCGGCAGAAATATGGGCTTCATGGTATAAGCCGTCCATCAAAAAAAGCGGATTGAGAGCACGGGCTTGCAGTAAAAACCTTTGCAATCTGCGCGCAATTTCATCATCCAAGCCATGGAGCAGGTTCAGATCCTCATCAAACCAGGCTTCAAACCAAAGCCCTCCTTTATGGTCAAAACTTTTCCAATAAAGTCCTTTTACATGGGTGGGTTCTGAATTTACCTGCAGCGATTGCCCAAATTTTGTCGGCCAGGCCAGCGCCCGACATCCATCCAACACAGCATATTCTCCGAAGAGAAGCAGTTTACCGTGGGCGTGGAAGGAGAGGGAATGCATGGGGCAAATATATTAGAGTTCGTTTATTCACTGAAATTACTGCTCGTCTGTCGCACTTCCCTTCGGCAGGCTCAGGGCAGGCTCAGGCTCAGTGTGAAGGACCATTAGGCACTCATCATCTCCTCATATCCTCATCACCTCAACATCCGGCCCGTTTACTTCGACAAGCTCAGCAAACGGGCAATCTCCTTGTCTCCCAGTCTCCTCGTCCCCAAGTCTCCTCGTCTCCAAGTCAATACTGAACTCTGAAAACTTTTACCCGCCGAAGCAATTTCGCGAAGGCGGGTGAAAACTGAAAACTCTACCTTTGCCCATGCTTTCCACCCAAAGCTTTCTGATCCCTCCTGAAGACCGCGAAAACCTGCGCAAACAGGTATTGGCCTGGGGAAATACCTTCTCCCATTTTGTGTTTCTGGAAAATGCGGGCGAAGCCTTCGCGCCTTCCTGGGTGGCGGAAGGATGGCTGGCGGGGATAGGAGCGCATCAGATCCTGAAGGATGAGGGGTATTTTTTTGATCAACTGAGTAAAGCAAAATTTGAAAATCCTTTGTTGGGCTACCTCGGTTACGACCTCAAAAACCAGGTAGAAAACCTGAGTTCATCCAATTTTGATGGCATCAAAGCCCCGGATGCACAACTAATCGAGCCGGTGCATTTTCTGCGCTTTGATGGAAGAGAACTCAGCATCCATTCCTATAAAGACGGCCAACAGGTATGGGAATCCATACAAAAAACCACCCTTCCTAAGGAGGATGGGGTATTGCCTTCTATTTCCTTACAAGCCAGGATGGAAAAGCAGGAATACCTCCATAAAGTAAAGCAGGTGATCGACTACATCATAGCCGGAGAAGTCTATGAACTCAACCTCTGCATGGAATATTTTGCGGAGGCCGTGCATATCGATCCCCTTGACCTCTACAAAAAACTCATCCATCATACAGCCATGCCCTTTGCAGCCTACCTCAAATTGGACAGCTGCCATGTTCTGTGCGCCTCACCCGAACGCTTCCTGAAAAAACAAGGTCCTAAACTTCTTTCCCAGCCGATCAAAGGGACCAGGAAACGGGGCAAAGATGCTGCTGAAGATGAACGGCTTAAAAATGAACTGCTCCATTCGGAAAAAGATCGCGCCGAAAACGTCATGATCGTTGACCTGGTGCGCAACGACCTGGCGCGGGTATGCGACTATGGCTCGGTGGAGGTGGAAGAACTTTTCGGCATCTATAGTTTCAGCAACGTGCACCAAATGATCTCAACCGTTAGCGGAAACCTGCGGGAAGGGATCCCTCTTGCCGAAGCGCTTCGAAGTACCTTTCCCATGGGCAGCATGACCGGCGCCCCCAAAATCAGGGCCATGCAGCTCATCGAAGAGCTTGAATCCACCAAAAGGGGCATTTATTCAGGGTCGATAGGGATCATCTATCCGAATGGCGATTTTGACTTTAACGTGGTGATCCGTACGCTGCTGTACAATGAAAAGGACTCCTACCTGAGTGTGCAGGCAGGGGGTGCAATTACCTATGACTCTAAGCCGGAAGAGGAGTGGGAGGAGATACAGATCAAGCTCAGCACGATCTACAAACTGTTTACAGCTACATTTTTCCACAAATCATAAAACAATCCTGTTTTTCATGTGCGGCTGACGGATTATTTTTGTCACCTAAACCTTTAATCATGAAAAAAACATTACTGATTGCCTTACTCGCTGTTCTTAGCGTGGGTGCGGCAAGTGCCCAGGCGAAGAAAAACCCGCAACCGAGCAACGAAGGCCATTATGTTTTGGCAGATTTCCGCGACATACGTTGGGGAACGCATGTCGATTCGATTTACCGTGACGGTGTAAAACTGAATTTTAAAAAGACCAGCGAAGTAACCGACAAAAACGCCTATACCCTCGAGTCGGATGAAATGATCATCGGTACGGTTTTGTTAGATAAGATTTACTATATCTTCAATAAACAGGGCCGCTTTACCGGTGTTCTGCTGATAGGTAAACGCCAGCTCGATGAGAGAAAACAGTTCGGGGAAATGAAATACATCCTTACCTACAAATTTGGTGAACCCCAATTGCGTGAGGTACCCAATGCGGTTCAGTACTACTGGAGTGTGGATGATGTGCGCATTACCCTCGACGACCAGGAGTCGCAGGAACTATTTACCGTTGAGTTTTTCAGCGATTACGAACGTTCTGAATCCAAACGTGCCAACATGAACGTAGACGATTTCTAATTTGTCGTTTATCATCCAAAGCATACAAACAGCAGGCAGGCTCCTCAATAAACGGAGCGGCTTGCTGTTTTTTGTTTTATGGGTCCTGCTGGCATTTTTTCTGAAACTGCCCCGGTATATCCCACTTGAGCCCCAGGGGATCCACTTTATCCGGCAAACCGACGGGATGGCCTTTATGATGGGCTACTACCAGTTTGGAAATGCTTTTTTTGAACCGCGTGTGTACGACCTGCTGGGAGAGAATGGCCGGGCTGCCAGCGAATTTCCGTTGATGTATTATATCGGTGCGGGACTGGCAAAAATTCTTGGTCCCTCCATGGGTATCATGCGGGGCTTAAGCCTGCTGGTCTCTCTGCTCGGACTTTGGTCGCTTTTTCAAATACTCTACAAGGAAAGCCAACGCTTTTTGCTTTCCTTTTCGGGGGCTTTGGTGTCGATGCTTGGTGTCGTTTATTTTTATTATGCCATCAACACCATCCCCGATATCCATGCATTGGGCTTTTGTATGATGGCCTGGTATTTTTTCTACCGCTTCTATGTCGAATTTAAAAAGAGCCACCTGTATTGGGCCACGCTGTTTTTTGCCCTCGCTTCCCTGATCAAAATAACCTTCCTCATTCAGCCTCTTGCCTGCTTCGTCGTGCTTTGGTTCTTCTTCCCCAAAAACGATATCATTGGCGGATGGAACAGAAAGCAATGGTTGAAAGGCACAGGCCTAATGGCTTTAATAGCCGTGCTCTGCAGCCTGGCCTGGGTGCTTTATGCAAAATGGTACAACCAGCAGTCAGGAGCCTGGTATTTTTTGAGCCGGGCGAGGCCAATTTGGGAATTGAATGGAGAACAGATCCGCGAACAGTTCACTTTTGTCATGGAATATTGGGGGGAATCTTATTTTCATGTGAAGATATGGAAACTCTGGGGAGCTGTTTTCCTCTTCAACCTATACGGGAGCTATAAATTAAGAACGATCTGGAATTCAGTACATTGGATCCTTTTAGGTGGCCTGGTGGCTTATGCTTTGTTCTTTTTCCGGCAATTTGCCGATCACGATTATTATTTCCTCCTGTTTTATCCCTGGTTTGGTTTTTCTGTACTGGCCCTGATCTTGAACATGCGCGCCCTGTTTCCGCGGGTGTACAAGGGCATTTTTCCTCCGCTGCTGCTACTCTTTTTCTGCTATATCGGCCTCATACAAACGGAATCGCTCCTGACAAAAAGATTTGCGCACGACGATTATTTTGCCGCCCCCTGTTTGCCCTTAAAAGGTTTTTACCAGACCCTGGATTCACTGCAAATTCCGCAGGATGCGCGCTTTGTCATTCTTGGCGATATCAGCATCAACGGCTCCCAGTATTTTATTCGCCGACAAGGCTACAGCGTTCATGATACCAGCGAAGGACAGTTCCGGATCATGGAAAATCTCAGGGAAAAACAGGGCTATGAATATGCACTGAGCATTGATTCCCTGAGTTTCGGTCGCTATATCGATTCCTGGAACATGAAACTGCTCCATAGCCGTCCGGGTATTGCCCTCTATAAAATTGAAGGCAAAGCGGAAAAATAGAACCTTATATTTGTCGCAAATCAAGGATGGACATGTCAAAAAACATCAAGGAAGAAGCGTTAGCCTACCATGAAAACGGGAGGCCGGGAAAAATTGAAGTCATTTCGAGTAAACCAACACAAACCCAGCGCGACTTAACCCTTGCTTATTCGCCGGGCGTAGCAGAACCCTGCCTGCGTATCGCGGAGAATGTTGAAGACGTTTACCGCTATACTTCCAAAGGCAACCTGGTTGCCGTTATTTCAAACGGTACCGCCGTTTTGGGGCTCGGAAATATTGGTCCCGAAGCCTCTAAACCGGTTATGGAAGGAAAAGGTATCCTCTTTAAGATCTTCGCAGATATTGATGTTTTTGACCTGGAACTAAACACCGAAAATGTGGATGAGTTCGTTCGCACGGTCAAACTGCTTGAACCCACTTTCGGAGGCATCAACCTGGAAGACATCAAAGCACCGGAATGTTTTGAAATTGAAGAACGGCTTAAAAAAGAGCTGAACATTCCGATCATGCACGACGACCAGCATGGAACGGCCATCATCTCCGGAGCCGCCCTGCTCAACGCTGCAGAAATTGCCGGTAAAAAGTTGAATAAATTGCTGCTTGTGGTGAACGGCGCCGGAGCTTCGGCCATTAGCTGTACCAAAATATTTATGGCACTGGGGGTGAAAAAGGAAAATATCGTGATGGTCGATTCAAGCGGGGTGATCCGTGCCGACCGGGATAACCTCGATCGCCATAAATCCCTTTTCGCCACCACCCGGAAGCTCCATACCCTGGAAGAAGCCATGAAAGGCGCCGATGTTTTTGTCGGGCTTTCCAAAGGAAATATCCTCGATCCGAAAATGCTTCAGACCATGGCGAAGAACCCCATCGTTTTTGCCATGGCCAATCCCGATCCGGAGGTCTCTTATGAACTGGCCATGGCATCGAGAAAGGACATCATTTTTGCCACGGGGCGTTCTGACCATCCCAACCAGGTAAACAATGTTCTTGGCTTCCCTTATATTTTCCGTGGAGCACTTGACGTGCGTGCTACAGAGATCAACGAAGCCATGAAACTGGCCGCAGTGAAGGCCATTGCCGCCCTGGCGAAAGAGCCGGTGCCTGAGATCGTAAATGCCGCCTACAACGAAAAAAATACCACCTTCGGCAGGTTCTATATCATTCCCAAACCGATAGATCCGCGCCTCATCACCACCGTAGCTCCGGCCGTGGCCAGGGCAGCGATGGATAGCGGGGTTGCCAAAGCGCCGATCAAAGACTGGCAGGCTTATGAGGTGCAGCTGAGAAACCGCCTCGGACTCGAAAATAAATTTATCAGTTATATTACCGTTAAAGCTAAACAACAACCAAAACGGGTTGTATTTGCCGAAGCCGATAATTATAAGATCCTCAAAGCAGCACAGATTCTCCGCGATGAAGGCATTGCCATCCCGATCCTTTTGGGAAACAAGGAAAAAATAAATGCGCTCATCGAAGAAAATTCCCTCGAGTTGGAAGGTGTGCCGATTTATGATCCCCATAACGAGGAGTTGAGGAAAGAAGAATTTGCCCAGGCCTTGTTTCAAAAACGTCAGCGCAAAGGCCTGACCCTGCATCAGGCAAAAAAACTGGTCAGGGAGCGAAACTATTACGGCCCCATGATGCTGGAGTTTGGCGAGGCAGATGTGCTCATCTCCGGACTCACCGTAAATTATACCAATATCATTCGTCCGGCCCTGCAAATAATCGGGAAACAAGCCGGAATTTCCAGAGTGGCAGGAATGTATATCATGAACACAAAAAAGGGCCCCCTCTTTTTTGCCGACACAACGGTAAACCCCGACCCAAGCTCAGACGACCTGGTAGATATTACCCGCCTGGTGGCCAAAGAGGTGAAGGCCTTTAATATCGTTCCCCGTATTGCCATGCTTTCCTATTCCAACTTTGGCTCCTCCGAAGGCAGCCTGCCGGAAGGCATTCAAAGGGCCATCAAAAGGCTGCATGCCGAAAACCCGGAAATGATCGTAGATGGCGACATTCAGGCAAATTTTGCCCTGAATGCCACCCTGCTCAATGAAAATTTCCCCTTCAGCAAATTGCAGGGAGCACCCGCCAATACCTTTATTTTCCCGAATCTCGCCGCAGGAAATATTGCCTATAAAATGCTGCAGGAGCTAAATGTAGCCGAGGCCATCGGACCGGTATTGCTCGGATTGAATAAATCCGTCCATATCCTGCAACTGGGAAGTTCGGTAAGGGAGATCGTGAATATGGTCACCATTGCGGTGCTGGATGCGCAGTCTAAAGGTTAACGGACCCGAGCAGAAACCCGAGTGCCCCCTTTTCGTCGAGAATATTGGCTTCGATCAGTTCGGAATAGGGAACGGTAAATTCCTGCCATCCTGCGCCAGTGGCCTGGAAAGCCGGGTCGAAGTATACAAAGCTGATGCCCGTTTCATTGAGTAAAAAATGCTCGTTGAGCTCAAATCCTTTTTCACGGTCCTGTAAAAATCCATCCTCGTAGGTCACCTCTAAATTTGTTGTCAGGGCATTTTTCAGATGATAATGACAGAGATACAGCAGGGTGTCTTCGTAGTTTTCCTTGAACACATCCGCCAGTACCAGTCGTTTTCCGGTACTTTGCGAAAAGCTCCGCAATCCAACGCGCAGGTTGGGCGAGGCTCCACCGAAATTTTCAAAACTTTCGAGCCTGACACTGATCAGTTGGTTGGAGGCATATTCAATACGCACCTCGTTTTCGATCTGCCAGCCGGCCACATCAGCAGCCCCTTTTGAGTATGCCTTATACTCCCGTACAAGATGATCGGTATAGGCATCAACATGTTTAAAACTATCGCGCATTGTGCCCAGCAACAAGCCGATAATATGTTCGTTTACCAGTTTTCCGATGCTGTCGGGTTCATGAACCTGTGGGTACGACAGGGCTATGGTAATACATCCGGTTTCCGTGGCAGCACAATCTCCCGATTCCTTTTCAACCAGAATGGTGTCGAAAACCCATTGTTCTTCGATGAGGTTCGAATCCGTTTCCTCACTCTCTTTTTTTTGTTCCGGGCCACAGGCGAAAAATGCCAGCGAAAACAAAAGGATCAAACTGGTGATTTTCATGATCGGGGGTCGATTATGGATGCAAAGTAATCCAAAATTTGTTCCTTTCCGAGCTGATTTTCAGCCGATGATTGAAACATGGGGGGGAGCTCATCCCAATTCTCGAGCATGGCCTTTTCGAATTTTTTTACATTTCCATGGGTCTTACTCGAAGAAAGTTTGTCGCATTTCGTAAATATAAGCGTGATCGGTATGCCTGCCTCGCCAAGGAATTGAATAAACTCCAGATCATTCTTCTGCGGATCCAGCCGCGAATCGATCAGCACAAAAACACAATAAAGCGTTTCTCTTTTGGTCAGGTAATCTTTGATCATTTTCTGCCATTTCTCCCGCATGGTTTTCGATACCTTGGCAAATCCATAGCCGGGTAAGTCAACCAGGTACCACGTTTCGTTGATCAGGAAGTGATTGATCGTTTGGGTTTTACCCGGACTTTGTGAGGTTTTGGCCAGCTTTTTCTGTCCGGTAAGCATATTGATCAGGGAGCTTTTGCCCACATTCGATCTGCCTATGATAGCCAGTTCTGGTTTCTGATCATTCGGCAGCTTGTCCATATCGGCAAAGCTGGATATAAAACGGGCGCTCTTTATTTCCATTGTCAGGCAGTATATTTGCAGCGAAAATACACCCAAAAACTTTGACGCACGTTAAACCCAATGCACAGTCGGCCTCCTCAAAAAAGGAACAGGTTGAAGAAATGTTCGATAATATCGCTCATCGCTATGATTTCCTTAACCATTTATTGTCTCTGGGCATTGATAAGCAGTGGAGAAAAAAGGCGATCAGGAGCATAAAGTCCATACAACCTGAACAACTGCTCGATATCGCTACCGGAACCGGAGATCTGGCCTTTGAAGCACGGAGGCAAATGCCCGGCGTTCATATTACCGGCCTCGATCTTTCTGAAGGGATGTTGAGTAAAGCCAGGGAAAAAGCCCTGGAAAAGAAACTTGGGAATATGGATTTTGTTAAGGGAGATTCAGAAAATCTTCTCTTCGGCGATACTAGTTTTGATGCTGTGAGCGTTGCATTTGGTGTAAGGAACTTTGAAAACCTCGAAGCAGGGCTGAAAGAGATCTATCGGGTATTAAAACCCGGCGGACGTCTGGCTGTTCTGGAGTTTTCAAAACCAAAGGCCTTCCCGGTGAAACAGATCTTTAATTTTTACTTTAAAAATATTTTGCCGGCAACTGGAAGAATGATCTCGAAAGACGCCCGTGCCTATGAATATTTGCCTGAATCGGTACAGGCCTTTCCTGAAGGAAAAAATTTTATCGGCATACTTGAAAAAACAGGATTTAAATCGTGCAAAGACCAGCCATTGACATTCGGAATATGTTCCCTGTATACGGCAGAAAAATAGCGCTGGTAGTGGTTTTGCTTTTGGCCGGGTTGAAGAGTCATGGCCAGAATCTCCTGCAATACGATAACCGGGTCATCCATTTTGGCTTTACCCTCCATGGTACCTACAATGTACTGCAACTCAATACCTCGCAGCAGTTTTTGGATATCGATACCCTACAGAACATTCGACAACGGCCTTTTTATGGATTCGGGCTTGGTGCCATTGTTGACCTCAGGATGGGCAAATACTTTAACCTGCGCTTTGTAGGTCCTGCCATCTCCTTCGCCCAAAGGAACCTTTTTTATGATTTTAAAAATTCTGACCGGAACAAAAAGGTAGAAATGGAGAGCGTGTATATCGAATTTCCACTGGAACTGAAATACAAATCGGAGCGCCATTGGAATACCCGTTTTTATGTCATGACGGGTTTCAAATATTCCTATGACCTTATCTCCAATGTCGATGCGCCGAGAAGCCTGAATGACCCTATTGTTGCCCTCAATAAGAATATGTTCAGTTACGAGGTAGGTGTGGGTATGGACCTGTATTTCCCCTTTTTTAAGTTGTCGCCTGAGTTGAAATTTGCCCAGAGTGTTGGCAATATGCTGGTACCCGACGATTTTGTTTATACCCAGGCTCTGCATTCTATCTATCCCCGGGTATTTACCTTTTCTCTTCATTTCGAATAGCCAAATCGCGTAAGTTTGCGACTTCCATGAAGTTTACACTCTCTGCTCAAGATCCTGCATCTAAAGCCCGTGCAGGAATTATCCGAACGGATCATGGCGAAATTCCCACGCCGATATTTATGCCGGTAGGAACTGCCGGAACGGTCAAAGCCGTGCGCCAAACCGAGCTTAGCAACGATATCCAGGCAAAAATTATTCTTGGCAATACCTACCATTTGTTCCTCCGCCCCGGACAGGATATCCTCAAAAAGGCAGGTGGCTTGCATAAATTTATGAACTGGCAGGCTCCTATTCTAACCGACAGCGGAGGGTACCAGGTTTTTTCCCTGGCCAATACCCGGAAGATCAAAGAAGAAGGGGTAGAATTCCGCAGCCATATTGACGGGAGCAAGCATTTTTTTACACCGGAAAAAGCCATGGATATCCAGCGCCATATTGGTGCCGATATCGTCATGGCTTTTGATGAGTGTACGCCCTATCCCTGTGAAAAAAAATATGCCCGCAACTCCATGCACATGACCCATCGCTGGTTGGACCGGTGCATTGCGGATATGGACAGCCATGATCCTTATTATGGATACACGCAGACCCTGTTTCCCATCGTTCAGGGGTCTGTTTATCCTGATCTGCGCAGGGAATCGGCTGAATACATCGCATCGCGGGAGCAGGCCGGCAATGCCATTGGTGGATTGAGCGTTGGAGAACCTGCAGAGATGATGTACGAAATGACGGAGTTGGTTTGCGGTATCCTTCCTGCCGACAAACCCCGCTACCTCATGGGGGTGGGAACACCGGCCAATATTTTGGAATGTATTGCCCTGGGAATTGATATGTTCGACTGCGTGATGCCTACCCGCAATGCCCGCAATGGGATGTTGTTTACGGATGAGGGCATCATCAATATAAAAAACAAACGCTGGGATACTGATTTTTCAGCGATCGACGACACCATCACCCCCGACTACAGCAAAGCCTACCTGCGTCACCTGTTCGTTTGTGGGGAGATTCTGGGGGCCCAGATCGCCAGCGTGCATAACCTGAAATTTTACCTCTGGCTCGTAGGCCGGGCGCGCGAACAGATCCTTGCCGGTACATTTTCCGAATGGAAGAAGGAAATGGTGCAGAAATTGACAATCAGACGATAATCATGCTCAGCCGCCTCGACCGCTATATCATTGTCAAATTTTTAAGCACGTTTTTCTTTGCTTTGGCATTGATCAGCGCGGTGTCGATCGTAATCGACCTTGCGGAAAAAATTGATGATTTTATCCAGAATAATGCGAGCACGAAGCAGCTTATTTTCGACTACTACATCTATTTTATTCCCTGGTTTTACAGCCTGTTCAATAATCTTTTTGTTTTTATTTCGGTCATTTTTTTCACATCCCGGCTTGCCCAGAACAGCGAGATCGTTGCCATTCTTGCAGGAGGAGTGAGCTTTCGTCGCCTTTTACGCCCTTACCTGATCGCTGCTTCCATCCTTGCGGTATTGAGTTTTTTTATGAATACCTGGGTTATTCCTTATTGCAATGACAAGAAGGTTACGTTTGAAAATCAATACATTAACGGCAGGAAAAACGCAGAAGGCCACCTGGAGATGAACGTTCACCGGCAGTTGCAACCCGGCGTTTATATGTTTATCGACAAATTTGGAAAAAGCGATTCGGTAGGTTATAAGTTTACCCTCGAAAAGTTCGATGGCCATGATCTGACCTATAAACTGGCGGCAGAACGTTTTTCCTTCAATCATAAAACAGGCTCCTGGCGCGTTGAACATTATACCGAACGCAATTTTATCGGAAAGGAGCGGCTGGAAAAAGGGAAGGAGAAGGATATTGAAATTGCATTTAACCCCCATGAGTTCTTTTTGAGAAAAGATGATATTGGCATTTACAGCACCCGGGAACTGAACAGGATCATCGAAGCAGAAACCATGCGGGGAGCCGAAAAAATTGAGTTTTACCTGGTAGAAAAGTACAGGCGTGTGGCCATGCCCTTTTCTACACTTATCCTTACCCTCATCGGGTTTAGCATCGCCTCGCGAAAGGTGAAAGGAGGGAGGGGGACCCATTTGGGCTTCGGACTCGGACTGGCCTTTAGTTTTATTTTTCTGGGGCAACTCACTTTTACCTTTGCCCATGCCGGTGACCTTTCGCCCTTAACAGCGGTTTGGATACCGAATATCCTGTACCTGATCATTGGCCTGGTACTTTTTCGTTTTGCGCCAAAATAGTTATGACAAGAAGAGAAAAGCAGCTTTTTTATTTTTTGTTCACTGCCATCGGGGCTGTCATCCTGCTGGGCATGTTTGTTCCGGTTATGGAAGTAGATGCTGCCCAATACGCCTCCATTTCCAAACAAATGTGGCAGGAGAAATCATTCCTGCAAATTATCCATAGAGTNNAGAGATATCAATTACCTGGATAAACCACCCCTGCTCTTCTGGCTCTCGGGACTGAGTATGGGGCTCTTCGGCTTCACCGACTTTGCCTATAAGTTGCCCAGTGTGTTGTTTTCTGTATTGGGGATCTGGTCGACCTTTCGTTTTGCCAGACACTTTTACGGAGAGCAAACCGGCTATTGGGCTGCCCTGATGTATGCGAGCTGTGTGGCCTTTTTTGTCTTTAACAACGATATCCGTACCGATACCCTCCTCATCAATCTCCTTATTTTTTCCATCTATCAGTTTGTGGTTTACCGCGATACCGGATCCCGCCTGGCATTTTTAGGGACTTTTGTTGGTATTGGGTTGAGCATGTTGGCAAAAGGACCACTCGGCCTGGTATTTCCCGTACTGGCAATTGGCGGGGATATACTGATGCGCAGGGACTGGCGCCTGATTTTCCGTTGGCAATGGCTTCCGGGTTTGCTTATTGTAGCCCTGATCCTGCTTCCAATGTGTATTGGCCTTTACCTTCAGTTCGATGCCCGGCCATATACCTGGGTGAATGGCGAACAAGGTGTATCCGGATTGGAATTTTATTTCTGGACCCAGAGTTTCGGGCGCATCACAGGCGACAGCCCCTGGGCAACGGCCAATTCAAACAATCCCGGCCCCTTTTTCCTTACCGCCAGCTTTTTATGGGCTTTTTTACCCTGGACCCCACTTTTTCTGGTGGCTTTTGTCATCAAGGTAAAGAACATGATCGTCAATAAATTTAAAGCGAAGGAAGGGGAGGAGTGGATCACCTTTTTTGCTTTTATCCTGCCTTTGCTGGCCCTGTCGAAATCGGGCTACCAGTTGAACCACTATATTTATGTGGTACTCCCCTTTAGTGCGGTACTGGCTGGCGATCTTCTTTCACGCTGGCAGGGAATAGGGGGTGCATGGTTTCTAAGCTGGCGTACCTATGCCGTGATCTTCCAGAGTGCTGTTATCGGTATTTTGGTATGGATAATCATTCTGGTATTCCCGAGTTCCTGGGGCTGGGTGTTTATGGCTTTGATCCCCCTGGGTATCTTCCTGATCAGGGGCATTCACGGCAAGGTATCGATGAGCCTGGCCGCCAGTATCGTGTTTTGTTTTTCTGTTATGAACGGCTACTTCTATCCCGAACTGCTCAGGTACCAGGGGGGAAAAGAAGCAAGCGAACTTTATAATTCCGTCAGATCCGAAGGCAGTCGCCTGTATTCCTATAAGGTCGGTGCCTCGCATTCTCTTGATTTTTATCAGGATCGATGGATACCGTCATATGGCTATGAAAATACAGACAGCCTGCTGAATGCAACACACCTTTTTGTGTACACCGACTCGAGCGGATTAAAGGCCATAGCCCGGAAAGGGATCGAGTATAGCATTATAGACAGCACCGACTATTTTCGGGTAACGCAACTCAACTGGAAATTCCTAAATCCGGAAACACGACAAGAAGTTACACGTAAGCGCTACTTTATAGAACTGCAGAAATAGGCGAAAACAGAAATAATTTACTATTTTTCTAAAATAAATTGAGCAAGGTTCTGTTTTATATTGGATAATTTCTTTTACTTAGCGCTATATTAACAGATATGAGCAGATCTATTAAAATTATCATTGCTGACGGGCATAAACTCTTGACAGATTCGCTGCAAGTAGCCCTCAACCAACAAGATGGAATGGAAGTGAAACAGGTAGTTGATACCAGTTCCGCTTTAATGAAGTCAACAGAAAAATCAGGTGCTGATTTAGTCATTACTGAAATGTCATTGGGGGATGCAGATGGCGCAGCCATCATTCAGAAACTAAAACGTCAGAACGCCAACCTGCGTGTTATGTTACTCACTTCAAGTGAGGACTCAGCACAGGTGTTAAAGGCGGTTGACTTTAATGTCGATGGAATTCAGATGAAAAATTGCAGCCTTGATGAACTCATCATGGCCATTCGGATCGTGGCGAGCGGACAAAAATTTTATGCGCCCCAGGTGCTGAGAATGATTGCCAGCCGTCCGCCGATGGAATCTCAAGCCGGCCTTAGCGCCCGCGAAGTTGAAATTATGCAAATGCTGGCCGAAGGACTTTCTGCCCGTGAAATTGGCGAGCGTTTGCTCATCAGCTCACGTACGGTAGAAACACACAAAGCCAACATCATGCGTAAGTTGAATGTGAAAAAAGCCACTCACCTGGTTAAAATCGCTTTCGACCGCGGGCTTGTGAAGGCAGCGCGTTAAAATCTATTTACATGACAATAAAAAACCAGGCTTAAGGTCTGGTTTTTTTTTGCTTTGTAATGAGGGAATTAGCTATTTTAGCTTGACCGAACCTGTGAAAGCATTCATTTTGCTCCTCTCCTTTCTGTGCATTTCCTTTGGGGCATATTCTGCTGTTTTCAGCGGGAATATCATCGACGCCCATTCCCGGGAACCACTAATAGGTGCAACGGTGCAGGTGAAAGGAACATCCATCGGCGCGGCCACTGATGTGGATGGAAAATTTGAATTGGCGTATACAGGCAGTTTCCCTGTAACCCTTGTTTTTGCCTACCTGGGGTATGAAAGCCAGGAAATCAGCTTTGTTGCTGAAGATAAAAGCATCAGGATCCTCTTAAAAGAAGACGGAGCTCTTTTGTCGGAAACAGTGATATCCGATGTACGCATCACCCAAAAACAAAAACAAGCTCCACTTACGGTCGAAAGCCTGGATGCGCTGGGAATAAAAGAAACCCCAGCGGCCAATTTTTATGAAGGGCTTTCGCATTTAAAAGGAGTCGACATTTCTTCGGCCAGTATCGGATTCAAGGTCATTAATACGCGTGGGTTTAACAGTACCTCCCCGGTGAGAAGCCTCCAGCTTATTGATGGCGTCGATAACCAGGCTCCGGGATTGAATTTTTCACTGGGGAATTTTTTAGGTGCACCCGAGCTCGATGTAATGCGTGTTGACCTCATTGCAGGTGCCAGTTCGGCCTTTTACGGGCCTAACGCCTTTAACGGGGTCATCATCATGCAAAGCAAAGATCCCTTCGCTACACCGGGCCTCAGTGTGAGTATTAAAACCGGAGAACGCGAATTGCTCGAATCAGGTATACGCTGGGCCCAGGTTCTGAAGGATAAAGACGGGAAGCCGCGTTTTGCGTATAAAGTCAACCTGTTCTATATGCAGGCCCTCGACTGGCCGGCCAACAATATCACCCCAACTCCGCAATCGCCATCCTCTATGACCAACCCCGGTGGCTGGGATGCGGTGAATACCTATGGCGACGAATACAACCGCCTGAACGACCGGCGCGGACAACTTGCCACTCCGGGTTTGGGTGTATATTACCGTACCGGCTACCGTGAACCGGTGTTGGTTGACTACAATACCCGCAATATCAAGATCAACAGCGCAGCCCATTATATGTTTAACGACAGCAGCCGAATGATCTATGCCTTTAATTTTGGGTTTGGAACTACGGTATACCAGGGCGACAATCGTTTGAGCTTAAAGGACATTGTCTTTTTTCAGAATCGTGTTGAATGGCAGAAAAACGGCAAATATTTTATACGGGCTTATTCCACCAATGAAAACGCAGGAAAATCATATGATGCCTACCGTACTGCACTTATCATGCAGGGCAATGCAAAGGGCGATGACGACTGGGGCAAGGATTATGCGAATTACTGGAATTCCAATATCGATCCCCGGGTGCGTGCCCTGCCCGGATTTCCTCCTTTCCAACCGGGGGCAGTAGAAAAACGGGATAGTTTTCTCTATAACCATTATTACGATTCTTTAATTGCCTGGCATCAGATGGCGCGGAACCATGCCGATTTTTATCTTTCAGGGGCCGGCCAAAGTCCGCGGTATTTACCGGGAACGGCCGCTTACGATTCGGCATTTCAGGCAATTACCTCCACACTCACCACCCAGGGGGGATCTTTATTTTATGATCGCTCGGCATTGTACCACCTTCAGGGTCAGTACCAGTGGGATACCACAGAAACGAGATTCAGGCACAGCGAATTTACCCTCGGGGCTAACGGGCGTTTGTATGTGCCCAATTCGGCCGGGACCATTTTTATTGATACCAATGGCCGTAAGGTGAGGAATTATGAAATTGGGGTTTATGCCNNCGGGGCTTCGCGGTATTTTATGGATAATAAGATAAAAGTGGCGGCTACGGTTCGGGTGGATAAAAATGTCAATTTTCCCTTGCTGGTTTCGCCTGCCGCCAGTGCCGTGTACAATGTTAAAGAACATACTTTTCGCTTTAGTTTTTCTTCAGCCATCCGCAATCCTACCCTTACCGATCAATATTTCAACATGAATGTGGGACGGGCAACCCTTCTGGGCAACCTGGAAGGCTACCAGAATCTGGTGAATATCGACTCGTATATCCGTTTTTTAAATACCACGAACCGCGATACCAGCCTCCTGGAGTATTTTAATGTTAAGGCCGTAAAACCCGAGCGGGTTAAAACTGTGGAACTGGGGTACCGGGCTATATTTAATAAAAAATGGTTTATCGATGCCTCGTATTATTACAGCTGGTACAATGATTTTCTGGGTTATGTGATCGGGGTGGACCTCGAGCTCGACTCCCTGAATTTCCCGGCCAGTCAGCGTTTTGTACGGGTAACGACCAACTCCGAAGAATTGGTCACCACGCAGGGGTTTTCAGCCGGTACGAACTACTTCTTCCGGAGGTACCTGGCTTTTAGCGGAAATTATTCTTTTAATATGCTCGATAATAAAGGAAAAGACGATCCGATCATTCCGGCCTACAATACCCCGAAGCACAAATTCAACCTGGGGGTATCGGGGCGCGATTTTAAGATCAAAACGGCGAAATTCGAGCTGAGAAATCTTGGTTACAGCATCAATTTTCGTTGGCTTCAGGGATTCCTGTTCGAGGGTTCACCGCAATTCAGCGGAAGAATACCAACCTATTACCAACTCGATGCACAAATGAGTTACCTCTACTCACCCTGGAAAACCACCTTTAAACTTGGGGCCAGCAACCTCACCAACAACAAGGTGTACCAGGTTTATGGAGGCCCCCTGGTAGGCCGTATGCTCTATTTTTCAGCCACTTGCCAGCTAGATGATTGGAAATAATGTTTAAGTTTACATATACAAAACAGAACCCCTTATGAAAAGAATGTTACGAACAGTTAGTGTGCTTGGATTAGCTCTGCTGAGTTATTCCGGTATTGCCCAACGGTACATCACCGAACAGTTTACAGAAGTTTCGGTGTTTAAGAATGTGGCTTACGACTCCAATATGGCGGTCAACATTGTCCCCCCAAATAACCCGCCATTGTACAAGCAGGGACTTCTCTGCGATGTGTACGAACCGGTTGGCGACACCGAAACGGAACGCCCGCTGATCATCATCATGCACACAGGTTCTTTTTTGCCTCCCATCATCAATAAACAAACCACGGGCAATAAAGAAGACAGTGCTGTTGTTGAAATGTGTACACGCTTCGCCCGCAAAGGTTATGTAGCCATTGCCATGAATTACCGCATTGGCTGGAACCCCACTGTGCTTAATGCCGACACGGCTACGGCACAATTACTCCAGGCGACTTACCGGGGAATTCAGGATGCAAAAAACTGCGTTCGTTATTTCCGTATGAACGCGGCAGGATTTAAAATCGACACTTCTCGTATTGCCCTTGGCGGCATTGGTACTGGCGGATACATTGCGCTGGCTTATGCCGCATTGGATAAACAGGAAGAAGTAGAATTGGAAAAATTCCGTTACAGCACCGATCCTTATCCTCCTATGGTCAATACCGGCCTGTTTGGCGATTGGAACGGTATCGGTGGCATCCCTCAGCTGAATATTGCCGGGGATCCCTTTTACAGTACCGATATCGACGTAGCCTTCCATATCGGTGGGGCCATGGGCGATATCAGCTGGATGGATGGCAATGAGGTGCCCATTCTCAGCATCCATTGTGTGCTCGATCCTTATGCTCCTTATGAATATGGAAACGTGATCGTGCCTACAACCGGTGTTACCGTGATCAACCAGGCGGCAGGCGGAAAAGCTGTTCAGGACAGCGCCACCTTTTTCGGCATCAATGAGATCATCGAAAACCGCGATTATCAGGACGTATTTTCTGCCCGGGCAAAATTGATAAATGGTGGAAATGAAGGATTGTTCCCCCTTATCCTCGATGCACGCACCCCTAACTTCGCCAACCAGGGTACGCCATGGGAGTGGTGGGATTCTACGGTCATGAAAAGCATCAATTTTCCTTATACAGGAGCCGGAGAAGAAGCGCATAACAACTCCATGTATAATAATCCGGATATGAGCAAAACCAAAGCCATGGCCTATATCGACACCATTCAGGGTTTTCTCGCACCCCGCGTGGTTTGTGCCATGGGTTTACCGGGTTGTCCGGCCAACCTCAGCAGCCTCAACACCCCGGCTCAGGAAAAGGTAAATGTTTATCCAAACCCCAACCAGGGCGTGTTCCGTGTAGAGCTGGTTTCCGGAGCCGAGCCGGATCATGTGGAAGTATATGACATCCATGGAAAACAAATTTTAACAAACCAGGGTGCTGAACTAAACCTGGGCGGACATCCTGCCGGGGTGTATCTGGTAAAGGTCCATAGTGCATCAGGAACAGGAACTGCCCGTGTGGTAGTGTACTGATCGGATTCGAATAAAGTTAAAAGAAACCTCCTCCGGGAGGTTTTTTTTATGGATGATGGGCATGAACTTCCACAGTGCTGGTCCTTTCTTCTGCGGGGGGCATGGTTTGAAAAACCCGGTCCCAAATGCGGGAAGAAACGCCAAAAGCCTTATCGGGATATTTGAAATGATGCAGGGCATGATGTTTCCACAGGAATTTCAATGATTTGGGAGCCTTGCGGGTATGAACGCTGTAATGGATAAAAGCATAAGCCAGATACCCGCTTTCGAATCCTGCCAGAAAGATCCAGGCGTATTCCTTCATCATCAGATAAAAGAGGCCAAAAAACAGGGTAAGGATCAGGATAGCCGGTAGCGGAGGCATAAACAGGCGTTTGGCATCATTGGGCTCCTGGTGGTGGTATCCGTGTAGGGCAAAATGAAAGGCCCTGATCAGGGCACTGTCTTCCCGTACAAAGTGAAAAATATAACGATGTAAAAGGTACTCCGCCAGGGTCCACACAAAAAAAGCGGTCAAAAAGAGCAGGGGTATGCCGATCAGAAACCTGAATTCAGCCCGTTGCACGCCGGTATAAACCAATACACTGATCAAAGTGAGATGAAAAAAGCCCATCATACGGGGTCCGCTTTGAGAAAGCAGTTCCAATACCGGATTCGAATACATCTTTTTCTGATTCGGAGTGTAACTCGTTTTCATAAATAAATGCCGCAGCTAAATTCTTGCCGAAATTATTTTGTCAGTCCTAAATCCATAGTAAATGTATGTTTTTTTACTGAATCTGCAATCACGCGGGAATGGAAAAATAATACACAACATGTGAATTATGTAAGTCTTTCTCAATTCGATATACGTGTTTTATCATTTCAGCAAGGCATCTTCGTTCTGCTGTAAAAATGGCAGTTCCTGATTTTTTATTGACAAAATCATTAATTTAGATGAACCGGCACGATGCAGGTTTGTCAGGCTTAAGCGAACAGGTATGCAAGAAAGAGTGAATAAAAAGCTTAGTTCAATCGGCGATAAAATCCTCCATTGGCGCGATTCGGTCAATGACGGCCTTTTGAACACAGGTCAGGTTGTACTTTTTTTAGGAAATATTTTTAGGGAATCATTCACCCGTCATTTTGAGTTCAGGGAATTTTTATATCAATGTTATAAGATCGGCTACAAGTCATTGCCCCTGATCTCGCTTACGGGCGCTATTATGGGACTGGTATTAACCATTCAGTCGCGGCCTGTAATGATCGAATTTGGGGCTGTATCGATGCTCCCGGGTATGGTATCGGTTTCCCTGATTCGCGAAATGGGACCGGTAATTACGGCGCTGATCTGTGCCGGTAAGGTCGGTTCGGGAATAGGAGCGGAGTTAGGTTCCATGCGGGTAACCGAGCAGATCGATGCGATGGAAGTTTCTTCGGTGAATCCCATTCGGTTTCTGGTGGTAACCCGGGTTTGGGCTGCCACTTTAATGATCCCTCTTTTGGTTTTGTATGCCGATGCAATGGGCATTTTGGGCAGCTGGGCCGGTACCAATATCAAAGGCGATGTAAGTTTTACCCTCTTTTGTGCCCAGGCTTTTGGGATCCTGGAATTTATAGATTTTGTACCTGCCCTGATAAAAACCTTCTTCTTCGGAGCGGTGATCGGATTGGTAGGCTGTTACAAAGGCTACCACGCAGGCAGGGGTACGGAGAGCGTAGGACTGGCAGCCAACTCTGCTGTTGTTGTCGCTTCATTATTGGTCATTGTAGTGGATATGATCGCGGTTCAAATAACGGATATGTTCACAACATGAGCGCAAAAACCAAACAGGAGCATAATGCCAATGCGGTGATCGCCATTGAACACCTGAGCAAGGCATTTGGGAGTTTAAAGGTGCTCAACGACCTGTCGCTGAACCTCTTCCCGGAAGAAAATCTGGTGGTATTGGGCAAATCGGGTTCGGGCAAATCGGTGTTGATCAAACTTATTGTGGGACTATTAAAGGCCGACAAAGGTTCCATCAAGGTTTTTGACCAGGATGTGACAACACTTAAGCGCGATGAACTAGACGTTTTAAGGCAAAAAATAGGCTTCCTTTTCCAGAGTGCTGCGCTGTATGATTCCATGTCGGTGCGGCAGAATATGGCTTTCCCTCTGGAGCGTATCCGCAAAGACCTGGACGAAAAACAACGAACGGAGAAGATCATGGAGGTATTGGAAAGTGTGGGACTGGCCGATGCGGTGGACAAGATGCCCTCCGAACTTTCAGGAGGGATGCGCAAGCGGATCGGACTGGCCCGGACCATTGTGGTAGATCCGATTATCATGTTGTATGATGAACCTACAACAGGGTTAGATCCAAGCACTTCTGATGAGATCAGTCAGCTGATCCTGGATGTCCAGAAAAAATACAAAACCGCATCCATCATCATCACCCACGATATCGCCTGTGCGCGGATCGTGGCCAATCGCCTGCTGATGATACAGGACGGTACCGTTTACAAAGAGGGTATTTTGAAGGATTTTGAAACCTCAGACGATAAAATTATTCAGTCATTTTTTAAATCTATTTAAACGCATTAGCTATGGACATCAATAAAGAAAAGTTTAAGATCCGTCTCGGACTATTCGCATTAGGCGGCCTGCTGCTTTTTGTGGCAGCCATTTTTGTTATCGGCAGGCAAAAGAACCTTTTCGATCCTGTAATTACTATAAACACAACGTTTTACAACGTAAGCGGACTCCAGGTGGGGAATAATGTACGCTTTGCGGGCATCAATGTGGGTACGGTGAACGGGATCGCCATCATCAACGATTCGATGGTTGCAGTGGAGATCATGGTCAAAACCAGTGTTCAATCCTTTATCAAAAAAGATTCGGAAGTAGCGATCGGCTCCGAGGGCATCATTGGCGACCGCCTGCTCATTATTTCCCAGGGCAGCGCAACATCGCCCACCGTTCAGGAAGGCGATTACCTGGTTTCTTCCGAACCCATTGAAACCGATGCCATCATGGCCAGTCTGGAAGTAACCGCCCTGAACGCCGAGTTGATGTCGTACGACCTCGCTGAGATCGTTTCGAATATCAACCACGGCAAAGGAATTTTGGGCAGGTTGATCAGCGACAGCACCATGGCCGATGACCTTAGTGCCACCATGGACAACCTCGAATCCAGCTCCAAAGGTTTAGAACAAAACATGGAAGCCGTTAAAGGCAGTATTTTGTTTCGGAATTATTTCAAACGGAAGGCCAGGAAAGCGGAAGAAGCAACGGAGGAGAAGGAGTAGCGTAATTCTGGAGTTATGAGTTATGAGTTATAAGTTATGAGTTGTTAATGCCTGAACCTTGTACCCTGCACCCTCCTCAGTCAGTTCGAGCGGCCAAACGTAATATAAAAAGATAGTCACCCTGACCGCGTGCGCCGTAGCTTTTTCAGCGAAGGTGCAAGCTCGTCGGTTCCCATGAAGTTAATGGAAGTACAATGAGCGAAGGCGGATGATTTATGATTTCTGATTTGGAGCTTGCCCGCCGAAGCTTTTGACGAATCATACTATTTAGAATTATTTTCATAAAGCGAAGGCGGGGAATTTGGAGCTTGGAACTTCAAGCCATATCCCAAAACCCAGCCATGGTCCATGCCGCGTCCGCCGTAGCTCTCCTTAATCAGCCGGGAGAAAAGAATCACCACGAGCGAAGGCGGAGTCTATGGTCCATGGTCTAATCGAACGAAAAATCTTTAAATTCGTCTGATGGCTTGCAGAACATTTCGATTACGTAATTTATTCCTGTGGCTGCTCTGCGCTGCGGGCACCCTCGCACAAGCGCAGGATTATGATTCCATCATGCGCTTTTCCCTGGCCAATCTTAAAAGCCGCTTTGCCGAGATGCCGGCTAAAGAGCAGGCACAACGGCTGGAACTGGAAACCCTGCGTTATCCGAAGCGGCAGGAAGCGTATTATTTGCTGGCTTATACCTATTCGAGAATGAATTCTGAAGAGGCCCAAAAAATGCCGGAGATGACCTATCCGATGACTTTGAAGGTCAGTCAATTATTGGAAAAGGTGATCAGCATTGATTCCACCTACAATGGACCGCTGGTGGTATTGGATGTTTATTCAAAAATTAATTCGGAATGGAGCAGTCTGGCATTAAAATACCTGGCGGAGGAAAAGCCGGATTCAGCCAGGATCTGTTTTAATGAGTCACTTAAGCGAGGCGGGATCAATCCGGCAATACTTCAAATCCACCGGCATATCCTGGATGCCATCGAGCCGGGAGCTTTTCTCATAAGTTCGGGAGACAATTGCACGTACAGTCTTCTCTACCTGCAGTTTATGGAAAATTACCGTACAGATATCAGGATAGCCGATGTCTCTCTGATTGGCACCTCATGGTATTATACGTATTTAGTAAATCACGGATTTCCGCATTATCATGTCTTTGATAGTTTGGTGGTTGAGTCCTACTATACCCCCTGGCAGGATACCACGCTGCATTTTGACGGAATGGATGTTTTGGCTGAAGCGACTTATGGTGGTGCTTATATCGGACAGTCGGGCCGCATAATTCTTGACCTGCTGAGCCATTACGGCCCGAAAAAGCTGTTTTATCTGGTACATGGCTCTGATCCGGAACAGAACTTTGGTATGTCTGACAGAGGTTGTATACATTATTCATTTGTCAGGTTTGAAGGAGAAAACGCCCATTGTGAGCAACCCGCGATAGGAGAATTAGATTGGCAGATCCTGGAAAACCTTGATCGTGCCCAGACGCACGACAGGTCAATTCAAAGGATGTTTGACCTGTATGTCCATTGGTTTTTGTATTACCTCTATTCCCGAATGCCGGATGAAGCGCATATTGTCAAACAAGAATATGCCCGCTTTAAAACCGTTTACCCACAAAAGAGGCATCCGGAGTTTTATGAGGATTACAGCACTTTAATAGCGTATTTTGATGAGCAATTTAAGGAGTGATCTGGCTTAACAGCTATTTCGCAATTCTTCGGCAAAGACACGATAAATAACCTCCATTCTCCGCAACTAACCCCAGCAAGGCCACCTGTTAATAGAAAAAGGGCCAAAACCCGCTCAACAATGTGGTTAAACCGTGTTACATTTATAAACGATGAAAGCCAACACCTTGAGAATTTCCCTTATCTCTTTCACAATTCTTGTCAGTAACATCGCCTTTTCGTTCCACGACTTTGTCCATTCTGAAAACAAAATTCATAAGAACGGTTTGTCTGTTCATTTTGCATCAAATGTCTTTTGGCATACCACCGGTCTTATATATGAAAGGAGGTTCCCAATAGGCTATCTAACTCCACTGGTGCGCACCGGATACGAATTCTATTCAGGAACCGGGTACTATGATCTTGAGAAAGGGGACAACTTTACGATTCAAATTGGTATGCTTACAGGAAGGAAAAATCATCACCTTGAGCTTGGAATTGGATATAATCACACATTATTTATTCATAGTAAACTCTACTACCATCCTTTAAGCGGGTACTTAGGTTATCGGTATTCGAAACCGGGCAAACTGCCATTTTTCCACATCGGATTAGGCCTGCCCAAAGGGCTGTAAGTTGGTTTAGGGATAAACTTTTAGATATAATTGCAGGCCATTTCATCCATTTCAAATGAGAACGAACTTAGTTGGTGCAGAAGGACAATTTATGGAAGAATCTTATAGTGAATTCCTTAGCCGGTATCAAGGATTTGGATCGACATTTTATGCGGATTTAAAGGAAAAATGTCCTGATGTTTTTAAACATTTGGAATTCTATACAGTTCGGAGTGTGGAAGAAGACAGCTTTGCCCTATATACCAAAGAGGAAATTTCGTTTGCCATACAATTAGATCCCCTCATGGAAATAATCTGCTTGTGGAATCATGCTCAACAAATTGAGATAGGACATTGGCATGAGCATCCTGTTGAAGTGGCAATTGCCTACATTAAAACTGAATTTTTATTAGAAAGTCAATATTCAGATAGTTCGTTCGCTTCAAGGTTCCTGCGACGGCTACGGCTTATCCTCCCCCGGTTCACCAGGAAGTGAAAAAGCCTCTAAAAACTCAAGTATCAGATCCGGTACCGTTTAAAAACGAAAAAAGCCATGACAAATAAATGCCATGGCTTTTTCTACTTCCTGGTGGAGGATAACGGAGTCGAACCGATGACCTCTTGCATGCCATGCAAGCACTCTAGCCAGCTGAGCTAATCCCCCAATATTTTAATCTTCCTTTGGACCATCATTGCCCTGCAAGCGTCCCGAAGTCCTTTCGGGACCAGCTGAGCTAATCCCCCTTAAGGGGTGCAAATATAATTATTGTGGGTAATATGGCAAATGAATATTTAGAATGTGAGAGCTTCAAGTCAGTGCTGGATTATATCGATCCCTTTTCGCTTTTCATTCTCCCGACCCCTTCGTTCATTTGTTTGCCTTCGTTTCGTGGGAAAGTGTGGACTTCGTGGGACGTCAACAGGGTTCCGGGGGGAGGCCACTGCGGGCAACCTGCACCATTTGCACTATGGTGCGGTCACACTTGTGAAAGAAGCAAGCCAAAACACAGGTATCCGGTGAAAGTAGACGGTTTTTTTAAGGGAATTTCCGGTAAATGTCCTTTCGATGGGCCACAGTGATCAGCCTTATAGTATTGGCGTCAATGTTTTCATAGCCTAATCTATAAGCTCCAATCTTAATTCTGTAGTAAGACGTAAAGCCGGTAAGTTTTTTGTTATTTCTGAGCTCTTCAATGGCTGCAGCTTTCTCGAGATCCAAAATCACTTTCTCAATCCTTGAGAGAATGGTTCTGTCCTTGATTTTATTAAGTGATTTTGAGAACGACCTGTCAAATTCAAGGATCATTTCTTTTTCAACTTCTTAAAGATCGTTTCCCTTGAAACATTTTCGCCGGTCTTTTCAGCGTCCATTTTCGCGCCCAGGAGCAGGTCTTCGTATTGTTCGTCTTTAAGACTCATAACACTTGCACCAAGTCGCTCTGCGAGCTCTTTCAGGATTCTGCTGCTCTGATTGTCGGTTGTTATTACGATCGTGCTCATTGGGGTGACCTTTTTACAAAGATACAAAAATGCTTTTCGAGAACACACCGCTTAGTCCGCCGATCACGTGGCGAGCTAATATACAGTCATCGGGACAAAAAAGTATGCTTTGGTCGAGTCATGACTTTTCTCCTCTGAAGCAAGAGCGGGGCGAAAACCTAAGGCACCAACACCAGCAGGGATTTTGGGAATACCTTTACTTCCATACGTTTCCCCATCTCGAACGGTTCTCCGTCACAATGTATAGGTCCTGCTGAGCTACGTTCCAAAACAATGGATTTGCCTGTGTAGGTCTCCAGATATTTTGATTGATGTATGCTTTTGTTGAACAGACGTGCCCCAAGGTTTAGAATTTGAATGGGAGAAAAGGGTTTGAGCACAACGACATGAACCAGTCCGTCCTGCACATCCGCTTCTGGTGCGATGTAAGCATTGTTGCCATACTGCCCTGCATTGGCAAAGGTGGTTAAAAAAGCATTGACCTCTAGCGGTTTCTCATCCACTACGAGGTGGTAGCGTTGGGGTTTATAACGACTAAATTCTTTCAGCGTAATTTTAAGATAGGTCCAAAAGCCCCGCGTTTCGCTGGTGGCAAACATTTTTCCGATATGCGCATCAAATCCTACCCCGGCGGTACAGAAAAAGTATTTATCGTTAATGCGGCAACTGTCAATAGCTATAATTTTTCCTGTGCTTAGTAATTTGGCCGCCTCTTTTGCTTTAAGGGGTATGCCCAGGTGTCTGGCCAATCCATTGCCTGACCCTATCGGTATGATGGCCAATGCTACTTCCGTGCCCGTGATGCGACGTGCTATCTCGTTTACCGTCCCGTCACCTCCAACGGCTACAATGAGGCCCACACCTTCATCCACTACCTTTTTAACAATGCTTTCGATCTCGTCTGGGTGGTTCCAAAGGTAGATGTTATGCTCCCAGCCGGAAGGTATTTCCTGTTTAATCTGCTTGATAATACCTTGTTTGTTCTTTGTGGATCCTGCTTTAGGGTTTACAACAAAGGCTACCTTATTTATTTTTTCAAGTACCATTCAATTCGTGTTTGCGTAGGCGGCATCGGTGCCGCTGCGTTCGGTAACAGCTTGTATTTCACCAAGAAATCGATTGGGCAGCATATTGGCCCAGTTCCTGAAATTGTCTGAAGGGATATGGTCCGGAAGGTAGTGCATCAACTTGTCGATTGAGAATGTTGTATCGTAAATCCCTGCACCTGCCACCTGCGCATCAATGGCGTTGCACAATTGTTCAAAATGGCCTTCTACAGGTACCAAAAATACAGGTTTTCCAAAATACATGGACTCGCATATCGA
Organism: Bacteroidota bacterium; assembly: GCA_003531115.1. Taxonomy (GTDB): domain Bacteria; phylum Bacteroidota; class Bacteroidia; order UBA8524; family UBA8524; genus UBA8524. Next base: position 30,580 of record DQHT01000151.1, read on the forward strand.
CTCAAAGCCCGCTGTGCTGATAAAGGCCTTACACGCTGCCATCAACTTGAGGAATTTTTGATCGCTGAGGCGATGGAAGGTCAATGTGGGGCTATGTCGAAATTCTTCAGGCGCATCTTTTTTATCCCAAAAACAATGGAGTTCCTGCCGGGGGTTTTTCTCATTCCAGCGAATAATTTCCTCACTATAGCCGCTATTCACCAGATACACCAAAAAGTAATCGCCTTCGGAAACACGTGCCGAATAAACCTCTTTGCGCAGCAGGGGTGGTATAACGCGAACACGTTTATGAGAAGGTAGTTCGTAAAAGGAAAGTGCCAGCCGCTTGCTTGCCCCGTAAGCGGTAAGCCGGGTATAAAATTTAATCGATTTGTTACGCCCGTCAACAACAAAATTAGGGCTGGCGAAGGGGATTACCGGGGCAGCGATCTTGTCATAAAAAAAGCGGGGTATTTCGCGGTTATTGCTGCATCCTACCATGACCGAACACACTTCATGACCATTGGCAGTCAGCAAATGGTACATGGATATCGCCTGGGTCATGTGGCCACGGCCTTCGCCCTGTACTACAAAGAGAAATTTTGCCATTTTTAAGATGCCTTAGGATGAACCAGTTTATACTCCCTGCTTCTGCTTTCTATTTCTTTTTGCATCCGGTACTCCTTTTCCCATTCCATGTAATGCACGACATTCCACTCTCCGTCAAAGGATTCGGTGAGGGCAGTAAGCGATTCCACCCAGTCGCCTGAATTAAGATAGTGGATACCGTCAATGATTTTATTGGCCGGTTGATGGATATGCCCACATATAATCCCGTCGCAGTTTTTAACTTTTGCTATTTCGCTCAGCTTCTCTTCATAACTACCGATAAACGATACCGCTGATTTTATCATTGATTTCATTTTTTGTGAAAGCGAATAATAAGGCAGGCCCTTTTTCTGGCGGCGCTTGTTGTAGTAGCGGTTAATTCGCAGTAGCAGCGTATAGCCCACATCGCCCAATTTCGCTATCCACCGCATGTTCGAGGTAATGTGGTCAAACACATCGCCATGTACCACGTAATAGGTTTTATCCCCACATTTAATCTCGAGGTCGCGTACGATGGAAAAATTACCAAAGACAAAAGGTACGATCTCATCTAAAAAATCGTCGTGGTTACCGCGGGTGTAGATAATTTCTGTTTTACCACTGGCAGCAAGTTTTATCAGCATACTGAAAAGGCGTGTATGCATTTTTTTCCATTTGCCGCCTTTGCGCAATTGCCATCCGTCAATGATATCGCCATTCAGGATAAGCGTTTTACAGGAATTGTACTTGAGAAATCGGGTGAGTTCTTTGGCCTTGGAATCTTTTATTCCTAAGTGAACATCTGAGATTACTATTGTTCGAAACTGCTGTTTCAATTTGCTAAAAGGTTTAGCAAACCTAGCCAGGGCGTGTTAGGAAGGTGTTAGGGGAATATTATTCTTTGATGATCTTATTTCTGAACCAAGCTTCCGGAAAAGGAAGGAAGAGGATGAACGGAACCTGGACGCTGGAAAGTGTGACAGGCTCTCAGAATGAGACCTTTGGTAAGGCCATGGGTTTAGGTCAAAATTGTGTCGGAGGCAGTTATAATTTTTCAAGCAGTCCAATTGTGTCGGCTTTGTAAATGTCAAAATCAACAGTCGTTTGCGTTTTGTGCAGAAAGTCAATTACCCTTTTATCCATTGGGAAATAAGGAGTTGAAACCTCCGGATCGATATCGATGTATATTACAAAAACCAGTTGAGTCTCCAAGTTTAATCTTTGCTTCAGTAAGTTAATTGCTTCTATTTTGGATTCAAATACTCCTACTAAATTTTGAAGGGGTGTTTCAAGATCATAAGCGAAATCGGCCATGATTTTGAATTTCCAGGCGGTAGATTTTGGAACAGGATCTTTTTTGATCATGACTGAAGTAGGTTGAATTCCAAGTTCAGTCGAAATTGCTTCGGTATCAAAGGTATCTGCTCTAAAAGCAAAATAGAGATAGCTCTTCTCTTCACTTCCGCCGTATGTTAATTTTTCGTATGCCATTTAAAACGCTGCCCAAATGGGTTATGTCTGCCATAAATATAGTTCAATCTTTTTAACATGGGAACAAGGCCCTTGAGTCAGGTCAGGCTTTTTGTAGAGGCTGGGTGGAGGGAATGCCTATTTTTTAAAATTCTGGCAACAGCGAGAGAATCTTCGTCATTTTTGAAATTTTCGTTCCACAACCTGACCGATAAAATAAAATGCTAAAATTGGTATAAACATAAATTTTGCTGCTTTTTCAAGCATGTCGAATTGATTAAGAAGAATTAAAACCAGTGCTGCCAGAAAGATCACAATAATGTCAAATGTTCTTTTTTTCATTTCAGGTTCTGTTTTTGTTATTACGCTACTTTCTGTTTGTACAGGTGCTCCTGAAATTCAATAAACAGCCGGCTGATATTGGCCACGTCACCGAGAATTTCTTTGGCATCTTCCAACGATTGGTATTTGTTGGTTAACAAGATGGGTAGCTTTTCCTGGTCAAGCTCGTCTACACCTGTTTCGATGTATTTGCTTAAGACGAAGAGGATAAACTCCTTCTGTTTGTCATTAAGTAAGGCAAAAATGGTCGCTTCGGCGGCTTTGGCGCGGGCCTCCCGTGTCATGGCGATATAGTCGCCGTTAAACACATACTCCAACACATCATAGAGGTCGCTGTTTTCCATGTCTACCAGCTTTTGCAAAGTGCGCAAATCGTCTTTCGGAAAACCTGCGGCATCCAGATTGGCCAACAACATTTTTCGGGTGATAGGGTTACTCCACAATTTCCGCAATTCGTCTTCATCTTTGAAGAGTTTGGGTAATTCGCCAAACAGATTATTCAAAAACTCCTCCGCAGAGATGGGTTTCCCGTCGGCACTCCAGAACGAGGTAGAAACCATGTGTTGAATCTCTCTTTCCTTGCCGTTTCGTAACTTGATTTTAATCTTTGGCTTATACGAAGGTGGTCCTCCCGGGTCACCTACCAATGGCGGATCGATCGGATCAGGTGCGGTGTAGGGCCGGGTTTCTTTAATTTCAGGTTCTAAGGGTTCGCCGTCCCATTCTGGGTCTGAAAAATGTTTGTAGGCATCCACAAAGTCGTAGATGGTGAAAAACTCTTTGCCGTCAAATAAACGGGTACCGCGCCCTACTATCTGTTTAAACTCGATCATCGAATTAACCGGACGTAGCAAAACGATATTCCGAATATTTCTGGCATCTACACCTGTCGAAAGTTTTTGGGATGTAGTGAGCAGGGTAGGGATGGTTTTTTCGTTGTCCTGAAATTCGCGTAACAATCTTTCACCTTCTTCTCCATCATTGGCCGTTACACGAACACAATAGAAGGGGTCTTTGCTTTTGGCATTTTGGTTGATCAGGTCACGGATCAATGCCGCGTGCCCCTGATTGGCGCAGAAGATTATGGCCTTTTCATTTTGAATGGCTTCCTCCAGAAAGATATTTACCCGTTTCGTTTCGCGTTCTACGATTTCTATGCTGCGGTTAAAGTCTTTTTCTTCATACAGCTTACCTTCTTCAATTTCACCTTCCACAATCGTATCATCAGAAGTATAGCGGTAATCGTCCAGGGTGGTTTTGATACGTTTTACCTTAAAAGGCGTTAGGAAACCGTCATTGATCCCTTCTTTCAGCGAATAGATATAAACGGGTTCACCAAAGTATTTGTAGGTATCGATGTTGTCAACGCGTTTTGGGGTGGCGGTTAAACCCAATTGCACGGCCGGACTAAAATACTCCAAAATACCCCGCCAGTTGCTTTCGTCATTGGCTCCGCCACGGTGACACTCGTCGATAATGATGAAGTCGAAGAAATCGGGAGGATACTGTCCATAGTTTGGAACAGGATTGCCCTCTGCATCCGTGCCCGACATAAAGGATTGAAAAATCGTAAAAAAGATGCTGCCATTGGTAGGTACACGCCCTTTTTTGCTGACTTCCTTTGGTTTTATCCGCACCAGGGCATCTTCAGGGAATGCTGAAAAGGAATTGTAGGCCTGATCAGCTAAGATGTTTCTGTCTGCCAAAAATAATATTCTCGGTCGTCTGGCGGGTTCACCCGGTTGCTGAGCCTGTCGAACCGTCCAGCGGGTTTGAAACAATTTCCAGGCAATCTGAAAAGCAATGGCCGTTTTACCTGTTCCGGTGGCGAGGGTAAGCAAAATGCGCTCATTACCCTTCGCCAGGGCTTCAAGGGTATTATTGACCGCGATTTCCTGGTAGTAGCGGAGTTGCCAGCTGCCACTTTTATCTTCAAAGGGCACATTGGCGAATTTTTCCCTCCATTCGTCTGCGGTATCCTGCACGGATCCGGTAGATGGGAAAGTTTTCTCCCAAAGTTGTTCCGGGCTTAGGAAATCTGTTACCAGTCCTTCGATACCCGTTTTCATGCAGATCTGGTATATAGCTTTTCCGTTGCTGCTGTAGGTGGTTTCTAATTGAAGTTTCTCCGCATACTTTTTGGCCTGCATCACGCCCTCGCCAACTTCCAATTCATCGCTTTTAGCTTCGATAACGGCCAGTTTAAACCCTTTGTAAACCAATATATAATCGGCAATTTCCCGTTTGCCACGGCCACCGCCTGACTGTATTTTTCCTGCGGTAATAATGTATTCACGAAGCACTTTAGAACCCTCTACAAGGCCCCAGCCACAAGCCTTTAGCTTGGGGTCAATTCGTTCCGCACGGGTTTCTGCTTCGTTCATTTTTTCTCTTTTGACCGATGCCTATCAATTAAGAATTGCACCTTGTTTAAATTTGTTCAAATCTATCTTAATTATACAAACGCGCTTATTATCATCTATTTAAATTCAACTTGACATCTTGCTTAATGCGCTTAAAATCTTGGTAGCCATTATTGTTTCTTAAACATGTACAACGCATTAATGTCGCGTTGTTTAGTGCTCATTCTATCAAGTAAATTGTCTTCAATAAACTTGTTCAAATAGGCTCGAACTGTATTTTCGTTAATTTTAACAAAATTCACCAATTCGCCCAAAGTTGCTTGGTGATACATAAAAAGGAAATGGAATATTTTTTTCTGGGTATCGTTGTATAACTTCCAGTCTTTCTCAATTTTTTCAATAACGGAGTCGTGGATTGTTTTAGAATGGCCACTGATTTTGTTTCTTAAAATCAAGTACACATTTCCATTCTTTACATGGTACTCCGGAACAGAAAGCATCGACTTTTCCATTGATTCATAAATCCTGGAAACCCCTTCATTTAATTGCCTCACATATCCCAAATCCTCCAAAACTCTTGCGACCCTCGGGTTCCTGGCATATCTTTCTGTTTTAATGTTTTCGATAGTTACTTGTGCCGGTAGCGGTCCGCTATTGCTTATTTCAACTCGGTCATCAAAATGTTTGATGTAAATTACATTTCCCTGAACGTTATAAGAGCGGTGACAAAGAGCATTAACAATTCCTTCTAACCATGCTTCTTCCGGGTATTCCGGAACTTTTTTGAATTTCCCTGACTCCATATCCAGAAAGTAATAATCTTTGAATGACGCTTTAAGGAATGCCTTAATTTCATCGATCAATCTAGGAATATTGTTCTCGAATCGTTCATCTTTTACCACGTTATGACTAGCGCCTGTTAAAGCTTCGGTTCCTTCGTATCGAATATATCTGACTGAAGCAGATGGGATGTATTTCTCCGGGTCTTTTGCAAAGAGTAGAACCGATGAGTTTCTGAGATTGAATTCTCCATCTTTTTTACTTGCTAAGTGTCGCTTCGCCAGTAAGTCAAGAACATGGCTTTTGTAATTTAACTTTACTTTATACTCCTCAAGTAACTCCTGGTCTAAATCTTCCAGTTCAAAATCCTTTACCGTTTCTTCTTCAAATCGTCGGATAGATTTATCATATTCCAATTTTTTGACTCTATCCCTGTCTAACTGTCGATTTGTGTCTTGAACTCTTAGGTAAAATTTTTCAGTGTCTTTACGACAGAAAATGCGTTCTAACTCTTGTTCTACATGGAATAAGAATACAAGTTTCCCTTCAATTTCAACCTCCTCCAATTCAATATTACATGCAGGGTGAATAAAATCGAATACTAATGTTCGGTAGCTATTCAAATTATCGCCTAATGTTCTCAGGTCTTCAATTTCCCCCGAATTAGACACACCAAATGCCAGTGTTCCTCCGTCGGCATTCAGCATGCCGATTAGCTCTTCTGCTATTTTGGTTGGCTTGATTTCCTTATCTCCTAACCCTTTGCGTTCAAAGTATTGGTTCTCGGCTTGAGTTTGAAGATACTCTTTGGTAATCAACGTATTTATTTTAGAAACCGATTCGCTCATTTTTAACCTTGCTTAGTATGATTAATATCTTGCTTAACGCATTTAAATAATTTGTTATCAGGTATTTACAAGTTTAAAAGTAACCTTGCTTATCAGTTGCTATCTCTTCCCTATTAATTTATTTTGAGCCTACTAAAAAGTTCTGGTCCCTAGTTATTAGTTTGGAATCGATAGCTTCCTATTGCGCTTCTGCTTCGTTCATTCTAATCTTTTTTCTTTACGGTCGAAGTTTGGTCAATTTTAAGTTGTTCCTGGACAGTAATGCCTAGCTTGTTGCAAATTCTACTTCTTGTTTTGTGATCTGTATCAAACATATACATGTAGTCAATAACCAGATTTTGAAGTACAACCATACTTAGTTTGTTTTTCTGCATTTCATCTTTGTAGTCTTCTATCAGTTCAATTTGAGAGGCAATGCTAGAGTAGCCCAACCTAATAGCTAGGTCAATTAATTTTACAGAATTGAAAGGCTGTGCAGCTAATGCCTTGTCAAATGTGTTTTTCAGTTTGTCGTAACCTATTGCATTTGAAACCCTTTTGGTAATGCCAAATGATGAAATAAAGCAAAGCCGGAAAACGAAATTTCGGGATGCTTCTTCAATACCCTTTTCCAAGCTGTGTTTGTCTTTGAAATGCTTTTCTTTAATTAGCTGGCTTATGTGTTCAACGATATCTTTTGAATTTCGTTGAAGCAATTGCAAATAAAAGTCAAGTGTTTTTAAACCTACGTTGTAGGTTGTTGTGACCAGACTCAATTTTTGTTCACCGTCCAATTCACCCCAATGTTTTTTTGCAACCTGACCTAGAATGTCGATCGTTTTAAGTGCTCTGGTAATTCGTGCAAAAAAGTCAATACTGGAAATATCATCATCCAATGAAAAGTCGTCATAATTGGTTTTTTCCTCATCGAGTTCCTTTTCAAGTTTTTCTAATTCTTCTTCTTCATTAAGTTCTTCACTTCTTTGATCATCAACATTTACAATTTCTAACACTTGAATAGGAATACTTTCGACAAGGTCATTTATTTCATTAATATCATCTTGAAGTCGCGCCACATTCGCTTCTGGGAATAATGTGTTTGCTATTTTTATCAGTTCGGTTATGATAAAATTGTCTTTTGAGAGATGAGTTACAAACATTATAATGCTCGCATATTCATCACGGAAAACACGGTAGCACATTTTAGTTACGAGCGCCTTTATTTCTTCCTTGTTGGCTATTTCATTCGCTATCCNNGTAAACGTATTTTTCTTTGATGTAAACACGACTGTTTACGTAAAGCAGTTTGGCAGAATCAAATGTTTCAAGAATTGTTTCTTTTCTGTATGATAAATCGTGTTTCTCACAATACATTTTATGAAAGGAATCAAATTCTTCAAGTGAAATATCTTTTACCCGTTGCTCAAACAGAAAGAAACAAAATTGTGTTAGATAATTGTAGTAAAGACTAATTTCTTTTCTGTCCTTTATTGCTTTGCTAAAACAATCGTTGATCAAAACTTCGTAGTAAAATCCATGAATTGAATAATTCGGATTTTGAACATTGCCACTTTCAAGAGCTTGAAGTATTGAGAGTAAATAGAATGGATAAGATGGAATATAGTTTTTACCGATTATGGCCTTAATGTGTGAAATGTATGCATCATTTTTTCTTAAAAGCTCGTTGTGGTCTAAAAACCTTGTTTCGATTCCTATTGTATTCCATTTGTTTACTAAATCGTATCTGAATTTAGGGCCAAATTCTAAAATGGCATAGAGTTTAAAATTTTTAAATGCGTCCTGCTTGTTTAAGTTTTCAATAGGCAATAGAGAATTACCAGTTACAATGATGTGATGAAACAAGACTTCTAGGTTCTTCATCAATGCAGGCCAATATCTGTTTTTGCCTTTTGTTGCCTTATGAAAATCATCGATGATTAAAATGACTCTTTTGGTATCAATCTCTGAAAGATTAAAAGGAGTTACGTATTGTTCTGCAATTCTCTGTTCAATAATATTTTGCAAAGTTTCGGCGCGAATATTTGAGCCAAAATCAGAACCACTAATTAAGACAGGATAAAGTCCGAGTTCAAAATATTTTTGAAACAGGTATTTGCAGTTTGCTGTTTTTCCCGATGAATCATTCCCAAGAAAGGCAAATTTTGTTCCTTCCACATCAATTGCATCGGTTATAGTATTTAGATTATCGACCTTTACAGTAGTTGTTTTTTTACCATTGTTCAAGTCTTTTAAATCAGGAGCAATGTATATATCTTCAAGATGTAAAGAGTCAACCTTGCTATGGGCAAAATTAGCTTCTAAGTCGTTCAAATATTCTTTGAAACTTTCTTTTATCTCTGGAACAACCTGACGTTGTTTTGCAGGTTTACTAATGATTTCTTCTTGAAATTCCTCCTTTAGAATGTCTTTTACATAACGAGTTAAATCCATTCTTAATATTTTCTCAAAGTCTTTAGTCGAGTCAAATTGTTTGTGATAGGCTCCTAAATCTTCAATTTTCCTTTTGAATTCTCTTACATTTTGAAATTGGACTAAATCCGCATCCTGTGGTATAGGGCAAGAATTGAAATAGAACATTATCTGAATGTCTTTTTTCTTCGTAAATCTATCATAAGCAAGTTCAAATTCTTCTTCTGTGCCGGATGCTGCGCGCTTCGTTGGTGTTCCGAATTTCTTCCACATTATTCCCACAAAAATTTGATAATCGCCACCTATCTGCTTGGTCACCACGTCTTGACCATCTTCTCCCATAGATGGATATGTGTCATTTTCCCATTTCAGTAATTCAAGTCTAAAGTTGTCCCTTGAACCAATTGACTTATTTATTTCGTCTATTACGTCGTCTGCCGCTAGTCTTTCAGAGTCCGTATCGCCTGGTGAGGCCAAAAATATTTTAAATAGTCTCATTCTGTTTGCTTTATTATGTCAGGGTTTTCATTCAATATACGATTGAAATTAGTCACTACATACTTTTTAAATTGAGGTTTAACATGTTCAGTTTGAGACTTAGAGTTTATACCATTGAACCAAATTATCCTTTTACCAATATTTTTACCGTTTTTGTTCTGATTGGAGGCACTCAAAAATTCGTTACTGGACAAAATCCAAATTGTATCCATTCTTTCCGAATAAAACACAAACCAATAGCTTTTTCTGTACTCGTGTTTAATTGNNATTGCTGCAAACAAAGCCCCGTCACCAAAGAGCACGTGATTGCTCCTAGCCTTTATTTGCACTTCAACAAAGGACCCATCAGGCTTTTTAATTACAGCATCAATGGCATTATCATCTACCATTGGCAAATAAACGTCTAAGCCTTCTTTAAGCATCAAGCCGATTACATAATATTCGATGCGCTTACCAAATGCTGCTGAATGGCGAAATGATTTTCCTTCATTTATCATACAACTACCTCTTTTTCCCTCAACTCCCCCGCAAATGCTTTCTGCAAAATACTCTTTTTCAGCTCTTCCAGGTCAGCTAATTTCTTTTTATAGATGGCTTCGAGCTTTTGGGTTTCGGTGCGGAGGGCATCTAATTGGCGGACGATGGTTTGTTGGTCTTTTATTGATGGATAAGGGGCAAGTATTTTTCTTAAATCACCAATATTGATTTGCATTAAAGCCGCACCATATGTTTTCTCCCTAATTTGTTTCTGAACATAATTTGAAGTGAGCAAATAGTACCCAAATTGTTGGTTGATAACTTTTGAATTGAATCGGACAGGAACAATTCCCCTTGTTACATTGGCATCTTTCAATACCTCAGTAGCGATAGATATAACACCTGTTGTTCCCCTAACACATAACAACAATTCATCTCCAATTAATTTAGTTCTTTTATAACCCTCTGCCAATTGTGGGTCTATTCGTTTTAATCCGGCTAATTTTATGTACCTACTTGTTAGGTCAGTAGGTCTAATTATTGGTAAGCCATTTTCAAATTCTTCGCCAGGTTGAACTATTCCATAAGAAAGTGAACATTTTTCATCGACTAACTCTTCCAATGCTTTTACTACCCAACCATCTCGTTTGGTTGGTGAGCCTGTCGAACCAAACACCCCCTGCAAATAACTCTCAAAAAGTTCTTNNGCATTTTTAAGGTTTTGTTCGGCATTGGCTTTTGCCCTGGCAATGGCGGCAAAGGCTTCGTCTAAAATGGAAACGATGCGTTGTTGTTCGGGGACGGGGGGTAATGGGATTTCAATTGCCTCAATTTGTTTTGAAGAAATATGTTTTACTGTTGCATATGCGGTAACTTCTTCAATTGCTTTGAGATATTTGTTAATTCCATAAAAAAGAAATCTTGGATGAAGCTTCTTACTAAAATCCTGCAATCGACAAACCCGTTGATTTAATAATGCTGTTTCTCCTTTCCATTCATGACAGCCAAAATCGCCGTCCATTCCTATCAAGAAGTCGCCGGATTTTACTTCATACTTTTTATCAAATGGACCATCAAAATTGGTTTCCGTACCAATACCCTTTTTAATATCTCTGATCCTAATCAATGGTGTTCCTTTTCCCGAAGTGAATAACTTTGAATTAAAAGCATATCCATTCTGAACCTTTAAAACTTCCCCCAACTTTTTTATTTCCCAACCCTGCTTCATAGCAATTCCAAAATTGAGTTCAAAATTTCTTCACTTTCCTTATCCAAAGCTCTCATTTCTTCCAAAATAGCTTGGGGTTGGCGTAGAGCGGCTTCTTCTTTTTTGTTCGGGTTTTTTACACTCAGATCGTAGGTGCCATTGGTGGCTTCGACAAGCTCAGCCACCGGAAGCGTCCAGGAGTTTTCGCTCTCAGCAAAGGTTTTTTGCAACTGTACAAAGTTTGCCAAGTCGTTTTCATTAAGGGGGTTAGTTTTACCCAAATTACGGTCGAGGTTTAAGGAATAAAACCACACTTTTTGCGTGGCTTTGCCTTTTTCGAAAAACAGCACCACGGTTTTTACCCCCGCTCCGGTAAAGGTTCCGCCGGGGAGATCCAATACGGTATGCAGATTACAGCTTTCCAACAAGTGTTTGCGCAAGGCGACGCTGGCATTGTCGGTATTGCTCAGAAAGGTGTTTTTAATCACCACACCTGCTCTGCCGCCTGCTTTTAAGATTTTTATAAAATGCTGCAAAAAGAGGGAAGCGGTTTCACCCGTTTTTATCGGAAAGTTTTGCTGCACTTCGGCGCGCTCTTTTCCTCCAAAAGGCGGATTGGCCAGCACCACATCGTAGCGGTCTTTTTCTTGTATATCGGCCAGGTTTTCAGCCAGGGTGTTGGTATGGATGATATTGGGCGCTTCTACACCATGCAGGATCATATTCATGATGCCGATAATATAGGCCAGTGATTTTTTCTCTTTGCCGTAGAAGGTCTTTTTTTGCAGGGTTTCCCAATCTTTTGATGACAGTCCGGCCCCTGAGCCTGTCGAAGGGCCTGACTTTAGATAATCAAAAGCCTCACAGAGGAATCCGGCAGACCCTACTGCGCCGTCGTAAATTTTGTCGCCAATTTTTGGGGCTACCACTCTTACAATGGTGGTAATAAGCGGACGAGGCGTATAATATTCGCCCCCGTTTCGCCCGGCGTTGCCCATGTTTTTAATCTTGTCCTCGTATAGATGGCTCATCTCATGCTTCTCGGCATGGGTACGAAAACGCAACTCGTCGATGCGGTTGATCACTTCCCGCAAATTGTAACCACTTTGGATACGGTTTTTCAATTCGCTAAAAATTTCACCGATCTTGTATTCAATGGTATCAGCACTTTCGGCGCTGAGTTTAAACTTTTTGAGGTAAGGAAACAGTTTGTTGTTGACAAAGTCGCTGAGGTCATCACCTGTAAGCGCTTTATGGTGATCCAGTTTGCCGTCTTTCCCTTTCGGCATGGCCCATACCGTCCATTGGTAGTCCTTGTCGATAATAGGAGTATAGGACTTGCCGGATAGTTCCGCTGCCGTTCCCTTATCCTTTTCAAAATCATCCAGATACTTGAGAAATAAGATCCAGGAGGTCTGTTCCACATAATCCAACTCACTCCCACAACCTGCGTCTTTATGGAGGATATCGTCAATATTTTTAAAGGTCTGCTCGAACATGCTTAAGTTCTGTTTTTATCGAATTGCGAAGGTAGGGTTCTTGGGGGATTGGTGGGAGAGGGAAATGGGGGGTTGGTCGGTGGGTTTTTAACTAGAAACGGTTTTGCGATTGGCGCAATGGCGAATTTAAAATCACTTCACTTATTCAATAGCATAAATTATTAAGGTAAAAACAAGGATATATTAAATCCAAACCCCTATTGCAACTAAGCGTGTTGGCGGCAGTTCTAACCTTTTGGGGCAATATTTTCAGCAAAGCTTACAAATGGATTAGTTTCACTAGTCATTTTTACAGTTTCTATTGTACTGCTAACAGCATCTTTAACTTTGATAAACTCACCTTTGTCATACATTATCTCTGTGAAGTTTCCAACAAAGGTTTTGGACACAAAACTTAAAATTAAACCTGCGACAGGTTTACATATTTCTATTAATTCTTGAATACTATTATTGGAACTTCCAGCAACGCCATTTGCAAATGAAATGGTTTTTAGGTCGATACTTTCTCCAATAATATTTTCAAAAGTTTCACCCATTATTGCTAACAAGAAATATTTAAATCTAAGATGTCTTAATAGAGATAGTTGCTTACTTTCATCAGCCGTGCATTTCCCTTCGTTGCTTTTGACCTTTAACTCATAGAATCTTTGGTCTATTGCTTTTATTAAGCAGTATGCTAACAAAAGATGTTTAGATTTTGTTCCATGAAATGCATCATCATATAGGGTAGTCTTTTCGAAGATATTATTTTTCCCGCTACCTGCTTCTAGGTAATAACCGTGAAGAGCTGAAACC
>DQHT01000084.1:0-1354 GCA_003531115.1 Bacteroidota bacterium
AAACCCAGCGCCAGCAATCCAAAGAAAAGAAACTTTTTCATAGTTATTTTTTTTTATTTCACGCCTCCGATTTTAGTGTTAACGGAAGTAATGAAATATTATTTTAATCGATACAAAAAAAATTATTCACCAGTTGAAAAACCGACATATAAAACAAGGAGCGCTGGCAATAATGGAATAATTCCATATATAATGGTTAGTAATTAAAAAATTATCTTAAAAACCTTGGGTTGATGTGGCTTGATGTCTTTGGTTTTTTCGCCATCTTTATACAATAGTTAAGCAAAATNNATTTTTGGTTAGGGCTCCAGGCAAAACCAACCAAAGGAACAATTGCATCCTGCAGGCGGTAAGAAACTCCTCCCCAAATCATGTCATGCCATAACAAATTAATATTTGCATCAAAGGTGGTAACAGCGGCATCGCTTTTTACATGCACAGAAGGGCGAAGTTTGAGCGTGCTGGAAAGAAAGAAATCATATCCGGCAAGAACATAATAATTTCTTGCTACCTGATAATTAAAATCCTTTGCTTTTAATTTTTCTGCTTTGCCGGGCACGTGAGCAACAGAGAGTCCTACAAATAATTGTTCCGTTCTATAATAAGCTCCCAAGCCAATATCAAAAGTCGTCTTACTTACTTTTGCATCAGGTATTGCCTGATCTGCTGTTCCGTCCGTTCCGTCAGGAGCAAGCCATTTACGTTGCACAGAACCCTGAAGAATTCCTAATTCAAGACCGATGCCAAGCAAACCTGTTTGACCAAGTGGCTTATGAAATGAATAGGCGCCACGCACATGCATAAAACCAAAGTTCCCTAATTTATCATTTACTATGGTAAGCCCTGCTCCGCCATGAAGCATGGGTACAGGAGCATCAACAGCCAATAAAATAGTTTTTGGTGAGCCGGGAAATCCTACCCATTGTGTGCGGTATGCCAACGTGCCGCAAATGGCTCCATTGGTTCCTNNTGAGCAAACATTTATTGCTATTATTTTTTTTGTGCGATTTCTGCAAATTTTAAGTCCACCTTACTAAAAAATTAATAAAAAATCCCTCTCCGATTTTTCGAAAAGGGATTTTATTGAAAAGTAAATTTTATTTCGCTACCACAAATTTGCTGGTGAGCCGGGCATCACCGGTTGTAATTGTGTAATAATAATTTCCGGCAGGAATATCTTTCAAAGAAACTTTTATGTTGTGTGTGCCTGCGCTGAGTGGCTGTGATGAATTTAAAATAACACGCCCTGTCAAATCAAACACGTTAACAGATACAGTTGCCTGTTCCATTATAGTATAACTAATGTTTGTAAAATCTTTTGCAGGATTTGGATAAGCGCCCATCAGTGTAAGAC
>DQHT01000084.1:1401-3311 GCA_003531115.1 Bacteroidota bacterium
AATGCAGTTTGCGGCTTTTTAGTGGTTGCGTTTACAGAATAAATTTTTGCCGTTGTGGTGCCGCTGGTGCCGTTAGTGTATCCATACCATGCGAGCACCTCGCTTATAGTTCCTGTTCCGGAAATAGAATAACGCTGACCTATTTCTTCAGAATTGAAAGTGGTTTGTATCTGGCAGTTTCCTGTCAGGTATCCTGTATTAGGAGCTAATAAGAAATAGTAGGTCCATGGAGTAGCATCACCTGTATAACAAGGACTGTTGATAACCGCAGGCCAAAGCGTATCAANNTAACAGCCACAGAAAAAATGAATAATGAAATGTAAAGTTTTTTCATGATGTTTTTTTATTTGTGATAGTACTTTAATTGAAGATGCAAAAGTAAATATTAATTGCACTTACCCAAAAATAAAAAAAGCCGAACTCAGATGAATCCGGCTTTTTGTAATTAGGAAGAAAGAGTTTATCTCACAATATTAAATTTTCTTGTCAATACAGCATCACCTGCTTTGAATGAATAAGAATACATTCCGCTTGCAAGAGATGAAACATCCACTTCAACAGAATTTTTTCCTTTTGCCTGAATTCCTTTTTTCAAACTTAACACCTCTTTGCCTGTAATATCAAAAAGAGTGATGGCAACATCTGCATCCTGCGCCAATTCAAAATTAATCTTCATTAAATTTGAAACAGGGTTAGGAATATTTTCAAGAGAAGAAACAATGTTATTGCTTTCCATTAGTATTTCTTCAGCGCTGTTTACCCCTAATCGATTAAGCATATCAGGATTTGCTTCCATAACTTGTTCAGCTTCTCCNNCATAAGACGACCACCTGTTAATACATCAGTATAAATTTCATAATTGCCAGTGCTTATTTTATTCCAGCAAACAGCATAATTTGACGTACAACTATAACAATTGCCACCTGTTCTGCAATCATATGAACTCACATCGCCAAAAGTATATGTATGCCCACACTGGGTCTTTAGGGTTACGCTCAAAGTACTCCAAACAGGAGAACCGCTGCAGCTACAGGTAAAGGTATAGGTGGTGGCTGGGCTTAATACTTGAGACCATCCATTCTAACCCCAAATACATGTGCAACCGGGGTTAGAAGAATTATCAGAAACTTGCATCGCAGTAATAGTATACGTGCAATTACCTAACCAATTCGGGTTATTATATATTGTAAATGAAAAAGAAGCAAATGTCAATGATGTTATCGCCACCATCAGCGTTAGAGTAAAAAATAATTTTTTCATAGTAGTTAGTTTTTTTAGTTGAACGATGAATTTGTTTTTGTCACTGATGGATAACCAGTCCTGTGTTTGGTTTTAATAGTCATTAGAAATTAGTCATTATTCATTCTCATTACGAAACCATCGCTCCAAACTCCTCGCTCCATTCGCCTTTATCACCGCGCTCGTTTTGGTAGCGCAGGCGGTACTTTGCTATTTTGCCTACTTTGTCTGTTGTAAATTCCACTGTAAATAAAAACCGCGCAGCAGGGCTGTGCTCTGCGGTTTCCCAAACCACCGGGGCGGCTGCCACAGGTGCAGCAGCGGGTGTTGCCGTACGGGCTGCTGCGGTGGCGGGGCTGTCTTCATAGCGCAATTGCACTTCCACTTTATTTCCGTTGGGCATTTCCTGCGTGTGCGGGTTGGCAGGGTCGGTGATGCGCAGCACATGCGCCAGGTGCCGCATAGCTTCAATATCTCCGTTGGGCGCATATTCCACCACCTGTATTTTTGTGGGAGTGGNNGTTCGGTGTTCACATCAGGCGTGCGCGTGCTTTTGGCGCTGTGCAGCAGCCATATTTCTTTCCATCCCAACTGGTCAAGCGGCACACTGGGGTTGGTGAACAGCGTGTTTAAATTTGAAAGATTAGGAGTTGAAACACCTAAACGCACTG
>DQHT01000084.1:3336-3794 GCA_003531115.1 Bacteroidota bacterium
ATGTTTTGGGCTGATGCCCGAATAGATTGGGCTCGCGCCAAAATGTTTTGGGCAGGAGATGAAATGATTGGGCTTGCTGGCAGAAATTCTCCTGCTCAGCATAGAGCGACTTTTGTTCAGCAGCAAACTATTGCTGCTTAACAGGGCGCTGTTCCTGAACAGCATGGCATAGCTTCGGTGCAATATTGCTTGGCGCCAGTCAGCCATTATACTATTGCTTGCTTTCATTTTCATCTGTTGTAATCTGTGAAACAGTAAAAATTCATGCCCTGCAGGGTTTAATTAGCCAAAGGAAACCCAAATGCCCCGGATAGTAGTGGAGAAAAACCTACAAGTGCGGAAGGATTGAGTAAATGGTTAGTATTTAGATTAATTTTGCTTATACATGAAAGAGTTATCTCATTACCTGCATGACCTTGATGAAGTTCAATGGCTCACGTTTCTGCAATACCTCGAAC
>DQHT01000139.1 GCA_003531115.1 Bacteroidota bacterium
GGAGAAACGATCCGAAAGAAACTTCTCGAAACCACTAACCTGCACACAATCCTCCGTTTGCCAACTGGAATTTTCTACAAGCAGGGAGTAAAGGCGAACGTGCTGTTTTTCGACAACAAGCCGGCCTCCAAAAACGCCCACACCAAGGAGATCTGGTTTTACGATTTCAGAACCAATATTAAATTTTCATTGAAAAAAAGTCCGCTACGCTTTGAGGACCTCAAAGATTTTATTGACTGCTATAATCCGACCAACATAAACAAGAGGAAAGAGGTGTACCATGCAGAAACAAATCCGGAAGGCCGCTGGAGAAAATTTTCCTATGATGAAATTGTTGAAAGAGACAAAACAAGTCTTGACATCACATGGCTGAAAGACAAGAGTCTGACCGACCTTGACAATTTACCCGATCCGGACCTCTTGGCAAACGACATCATAGAAAACCTGAAAGCAGGAATTGAAAGTTTTGAGGAGATCATGTTAAGCCTAAATGGAAAATAGGTTGCGGACTAAACAAGCAGCCAAGAACTTACCTTTGGTGTCATTTAACTATCCATGAAAAAATTCTTTCTTCTCGCCCTATTGTTCGCCGGAGCTGGAGCGAGCGCCCAGTTTACCGGATATAATATGATCCAAATGGGCCGTTGGGATAATGATTCTTTACCTGCTTTAGGTTCGCAGCAATTCAGCAACGGATGGGGCTGGGCAGATAGTGCCAGTGGGAAGGAATATGCTATTTTAGGGAGTATCGATTCAACCTATTTTATTGATGTCAGCAACCCGGCTAAACCGGTAGTGTGTGATGTTCGCGCCGGAAAAACACAACGTTCCGTTTGGCGGGAATACAAAACCTATAAAAATTACTGCTATGCGGTGGCAGATCACGGACAGGCTTCGCTTCAGATCTTCGACATGAGTTACCTTCCGGATTCGGTGCATGTGGTATATGACAGCGACTCGCTCGTGATGCGTTCCCATACTGTATACGTCGATGGAGACCGGCTCTATTGTAACTCCGTTGTTACCCGTTCGAATCAGGCTCATGCTGTGGATATTTTCTCTCTTACCGACCCTGAAAACCCGGCATTCTTAGGTACGCTCGAACCCCCTATTTTCGATGGGGTTCCGGCCTTTGTGAAGTGCCACGATGCTTTTATAAAAAATGATACCCTATACTGTTCGGGTGAAAATGCCGGAGTATTCATTTATGACATGACCGACCCCGCCAACGGACAATTGCTCGGCACCATACAGGAGTACCCGGAAAAGGGTTACAACCATTCAGGCTATCTGAGTGATGATGGTCAGGTCTTCGTGTTTACCGATGAAAATTCCGGTTTAGGGATCAAAGCTTATGACATGAGCAATTTCAACGATTTTGAACTTCTGTCGGTTTTTCGTTCCCATCCGCATGCCGTGGCGCATAACCCTTATTTTATCGGAAGACGGCTATATATGAGCTATTACCATGATGGTGTTTATGTATTCAACATGAACGATCCGGCCAATCCGGAGGTCATTGCCTGGTACGATACTTACCCACAGAACGGTACCAATTATGGCGGCTATGAAGGTTGCTGGGGTATCTATCCCTTTTTACCTTCCGGTAACCTGCTGGCTTTCGACATGACGAATGGTTTGTTTGTTTTACGTATGGATGCCACAGCCACTGAAGAAGGACCATCCATTATCGGAGAAGTGAAACTGTACCCCAATCCTACCGGCGCTGATTTTGAATTGAGCTGGAATCAGGTGAATATGGAAAATATGGAAATCGTGATCAGTGATATGCAGGGACGGGAGATGAGCCGCCAGGGCCTTGCAGCAGTTCCGGGAATGAATCAGCAACACCTGAGCCTCTCTGGCTTAAAGAAAGGCATGTATCTTGTTCAATTAACGGGGCCAAATACCCATATTTGCAAGAAACTGCTGCTTCACTAATTGAGTCGTCACGGAATTATAACACGCTTTTCCTTTCTCTTTTTCCTTTTTGTGATGGGCTCCGGACTACGGGGACAATCAGACAAGGAATTTTACTCTACGCTTAGAACCAGTGAGGCCAGGCTATTGCATGCCCTCGATAGTTTGAATTATCTTGACAGCACACTTCAGGATTTTCACCTGTACAGCTCCACCTTCAGGAATAATTTTGGTCATATGGACCTCGGTATCAGCGGGTCGGCGCAGTATCCGGTGGTATATCGCATGAATCAGGTAAAAGGATTTGATCTCGGCTGGCATTATCTGGATGGTAATCGCTTTTTGTATAATGAAGAAAGTCCCCTTTTTAAAGCCAAAAAGCCCGTCACCTCCCTTTATTATGTTCAGGGGGGCAATGAGCTTCTTCATCTTCAGGCGCTTCATTCTCAAAACATAAAACCCAACTGGAATTTTGGCGTTGAATTTCGCCGTTTAAGAGAAGGGGCGGATCTGAATGGTTTTTATCTCCGGCAGATCACCGGTCAATACAATACCCGGGTTTATACCTGGTACCACAGCAAAGACCTTCGTTATCATGTGATCGCATCTGCCATTTGGAACCGCAATAAAAACAGGGAAAATGGCGGTATCGTTAGCCGTGAAGCCTTTGATACCCTCACCGGGATTGGACGAAGTCCGCTGGTGAACTATTATACGAATCCGGTTCGTAATATCTTGAGAAGCAATACCTTTTCAGTCACCCAGATTTACCGGCTTGGGCAAAAACGTCATTTTCCAACCGAAGCCACCGACAGTCTGGGTCGGGCCATACCTGAAGAAAGAGCCACATTCATTCCCCAGCGGCAATTGAGTCTCCGAACATCCATTCAAACCTATGCCAACATTTTTGAGGTGGAAGGCTTTGCCGGGATGCCCTTCGACAAATTTTACAGTGATTCCATTCAAACCTTTGATTCGACCTGGTACAGAAATGCCGCTATTACCTTGGGATATCAAAGTGGGGCCTTCAGGCAATTGCGCAAGGACAGTCTGAATATCAGCGAAAAACCTGCGTTTTTTAATGCATTTATCGACTTCAATCTTATCAAAGTAGGCTGGAATTCTGATTATGCCGCCTATCCCAATATTGGGGTACGGGCCGAACTTGGAACACGATCCTGGTTAAAAAGCAAAGAGGGGGCACTGATTAAAGGCTATTTGGGTATGAAGGGCTATAATGAAGGCGATTGGGACCTGGAGGGTACAGTAAGAAAAAGCATCCTCTGGGTGACCTTGCAGGCCGGGTACCATGCCAAACGCTATGAGTCCGATTTTTTCCACTACTATTATTTTGGGAACCATCACTTTTGGCACAACAAAAACTTCCTGAAACAAGGCGCCGTTGAGTTTAACGGAAGCATTAGTAATTCAGGACCAAATGAATGGATCAGCCTGCGTTATTCGGCTATTTCGCTTCAGAGCTATATCTATCTCAATGCTCAGGAAACGCCTCAACAGGCTTCTTCAGGTATCCGGGTTCAGCAGGCTGAGTTAAATCTGAAGTTAAAATGGAAATGGCTGCATGTTACTGGTCAGGCCGTTTGGCAACAAAATACAGCAAAGCATATTTTGCCATTGCCACGATGGGCAATAAAACAAAGTCTTTTTGTTCAGGGATGGATGTTTAAAAAGGCCCTCTTTGCAAAAATAGGAGCTGATCTGTTCTGGTGTGAACAGTTTACAGCCGCTCAGTATGTAGCACCCTTGCGGAGTTGGAAGGTTCAGGATCAGGCTAATCCCTTTACTATTGGAAATTATCCATATACCAACTTCTATTTTACCGGCAAGATCCAAACCGTGACATTCTTTTTCCTGTTACAACATCCTACAGCCGGCCTTTTTGGTCCGTCGTATTATTCCTCCCCCTATTACCCCATGCAACCCCGGGCCTTCCGTTTGGGCATTAAGTGGGATTTGTATGAGTAGTTACCACTTTAGCGTAGTGGAACATAGTAAGTGTATCGAAATTTATTAGGGCGAAGGAAGGGTTATAGGTTATGGGTTTCGGGTTATAGGGAGTTACCGAAACCCAGTACCCATAACCCATAACCCCCTCACCCAGGTAGTATGCAACCATCCTAAAGCTTCCTAAAAGCTTCGGTAAACCCTGCCAAATACTATCTTCGCACTATGCAGCTTCAAAGCATCATACACTTTTTTGAAAAGATCGCACCGCCCTCCCTGCAGGAAGGATATGACAACGCCGGTCTCATCGTTGGGAATCCGGAGATGGAGATAAAAAAAGCATTGATCTGTCTGGACAGCATCCCCGAAGTTGTCGAAGAGGCCATACTCATTGGAGCAAATCTGATCGTAGCCCATCATCCGATCGTTTTCAGCGGACTGAAAAAATTTAACGGAAAAACCCATGTTGAGCGGGCGGTTATGCTAGCCATAAAAAATGATATTGCCATCTATGCTATCCATACCAACCTGGATAATGTGCTGCATAACGGCGTCAATCAAAAAATTGCGGAAAAGCTTGGGCTGATCAATTGCAGTATCCTGGAACCAAAGGGCGGACAACTCCAAAAGCTGGTGGTATTTTGTCCGGACAGTCATGCCGAAGAATTGCGGCAAGCACTCTTTAACGCAGGGGCAGGCAGAATCGGTAACTACGACGCATGCAGTTTTAACAGCCATGGAGATGGAAGTTTTCGCGCCAATACCGGGGCAAAACCTTTTGTTGGTGAGATCGGCAAAAAGCATTGGGAACCGGAAATCAGAATCGAGATCGTTTTTCCAAAACACCTTGCCGGTCAGGTGATTAAGGCTATGAAAGCGGCACATCCCTACGAAGAAGTAGCCTACGACATCTACCAATTGGAAAACACCTGGCAGGATGCAGGTTCCGGGTTGATCGGAGAACTTCCCGAAGCGCTTACAACAGCTGAGTTCCTGAAACTGCTAAAGACAAATATGCAGGTTCCCCTTGTGCGTCATACCCCGGGTGCGGGAGAACAGATCAGGCGGGTGGCCCTTTGCGGGGGGTCGGGGAGTTTTTTATTAAACAAGGCTATTGCCTCAGGCGCAGATGTTTTTGTAAGCAGTGATTTTAAATACCATCAGTTTTTTGAAAATGAAGGAAAAATAATGATCGCCGATATCGGGCATTATGAAGGGGAATATTTTACCGTTGAATTGTTAGGCAACTTATTAACAGAAAATTTCCGTACTTTTGCAGTCGTTTTTTCAGGTATCGATACCAACCCTATAAAATACTACTGTTGATGGAAGCAAGCATTGAAGAAAGATTGAAAAACCTGGCCGACCTTCAGGCCATTGATTCCAAGATCGACGAGATCAAATCGATCCGTGGCGAATTGCCAATGGAAGTGTCGGATCTTGAGGATGAGATCGCCGGTTTAGAAACTCGTCTGGAAAAGTATACAGAAGAGATGAAAGAGCAGGAGGCTTCGATCACAGCGAATAAAAACAAGATCAAAGAATCCCAGCAATTCATCAAAAAATACCAGTCGCAATTAGAAAACGTTAAAAACAACCGCGAATACGATGCCCTGAGCAAAGAAATTGA
Source organism: Bacteroidota bacterium (assembly GCA_003531115.1). Taxonomy (GTDB): domain Bacteria; phylum Bacteroidota; class Bacteroidia; order UBA8524; family UBA8524; genus UBA8524. The sequence goes on from DQHT01000139.1 coordinate 5,516, forward strand.
AATTCAGGGATTAGAAATTCAGGCGGCTGAAAAACGTATCGGCGAATATGGCAAACAGATCGACCTCAAAAAGGAAACCCTGGAAGCCGCTACAACTGAAATTGCCGGTCGTAAGATCGACCTGGAGAACAAGAAAAAAGAACTCAGCACCATTGTTGAGGAAACTGAAAAAGAGGAAAAAGAGTTACTGGCCAAACGTGCAAAAGCAGAGGCCAAACTTGAAGAACGCCTTCGCAGTGCCTATAACCGTATTCGCAGAAATGTGAAAAACGGAATTGCCGTAGCGAATGTAATGCGGAACTCCTGCAGCGGTTGTTTTGGAAATATTCCTCCTCAGATGCAGGCGGATATCCGTTCCAGAAAAAAGATCATCGTTTGCGAACATTGCGGACGGATCCTGATCGATGCGAACGAGGAGGCTCAGGCTTCTTAGTCTCCCCTGTTTAACAAAATTTTTAAACCCTGATGAGCGAAGCTTCATCAGGGTTCTTTATTTTGCATGATGATGAAAAGGCTTGTTTTCCTTATTTGCTTTCTTTTGCCTCAATTGGGAACTGCAGCCGGCAATGCCTTCGTGTTCACAGCACCCCTGGTAGAAGCCTACCATCATATTTTAGCCCTGCGCTTTGATAAAGGTTTGGCGTTGCTGGAATCGGAAAGAAAAAAAAATCCATCTTCTCCAGCCCTGGCTTTCATTTCTGATTATCATTTTTTTCTAAAATCCTTCATAAATGAAGACGTGAAGTCTTTTGAATCGGAAATTGACGATTTTGATTCGCGTTTGGCCATTTTAGAAAAAGGAGATAAAAATTCCCCGTATTATTTTTATTGTCAGGCTGAACTCCTCGTTCATCAGGCAGCATTGCGTTTTAAATTTCGCGACTACGTTCGGGGGGCCAACAATGTCAGGGACGCCTATAACCTGCTCGAAAAGAACATTCGGCTTTATCCAGCATTTAAGCCCCATTACAAATCGATGGGGATGTTGGAGGTTTTGGTAGGCACCGTCCCTCCCAAATACAGCTGGGTAACGAGTATGTTAGGTATGGAAGGAGATATCGAAGCCGGCATGCAAAAGATCAACAGCTTCAGGAAGGCTCCCTATCAGAATCCCGAAACGGAAATGTTAAAAGAAGAGGCCCTGTTTTTATACAGTTTCCTCCAGCTTCATATCGTAAAAGAAAAGGAAGAATCCTGGAAAGAGATCGAAGCCGCAACCCGCGATTACCGTACCAACCTTCTTCATTGTTATGCCCGGGCCTCTGTGGGCATGCATTGTAAAAAAACCGATGAGGTCATTACTACCCTTAAAAACCGCCCCAGAGGAGAAGAATACGCCCGCTTTTATTTTCTGGACTATATGCTAGGCACGGCCTATTTGCATAAACAGGACAGCAACGCAGCGACCTATCTGAACATTTTTGTCAGCCTGTTCAAAGGCGAGAATTATATCAAAGACGCTTACCGCAAATTGGCCTGGCATTACCTATGTGCGGGCGATGAAACAAAATACAGCATCTACATGAACCTGGCAGGACGAAAGGGTAAAGATCAGGTCGACGAAGACAAAGATGCCTTAAAGGAAGCAAATGGCGATGAACGCCCCGAGCCCCGCATTTTGAAGGCTCGTCTCTTATTCGACGGCGGATATTATTCCCAGGCCCTGGCTATCTTATTGCCCCTTTCGAACGAAAAATGGAGCAGACCAAAGGACCATGCTGAATATGTATACCGCCTGGCCCGGGTCTATCATGAAAGCAGAGACGAAACGAAGGCCATCAGCAATTATCAGAAAACTATAGAACTCGGAAAAGCGCAAACCTGGTATTTTGCTGCCAACTCAAGCCTGCAATTGGGCTATATTTATGAAAAACGAAGGCAATATACGATGGCCGCTTATTATTTTAAACAGGCCATGAATTTCCCGAACGACGAATACAAAACCAGCATCGATCATAAAGCCAAAACGGGTTTACAACGTGTTGCAGGTAAGTAGTTCGTCTAATTATGACTACAACAAATCACGAATTGTTAATATTCTCTTCACTTATTTATGCATCTTTTGAGGAAATAGCTATAATTTAGTCCATAGATACAAAAACTAGTCTCTATGAAAAAGACATTATTAGTAATCGTTATGGCATTTATCGGCCAGCAGTCGATGGGCCAGGTACAAGCCGGAAGCATTTTTGTTACCGGATTTGGAAGCTTCTTTTCCGAAAGTGGAGAAACTTCGGTTACCTCTACCGGTAACCCTACCGTAACCACGGAACATGACAAATACTCCGGAGGAACTTTCGGCGTGGGAGGTGGTTATTTCCTAAGCGACAACATTGCTGTTGGAGTTGGTTTCTCGGTAATGGGAGACAAGGTCACACCCGTTGACACCTCAGATCCTGAAGTTAAAACTAGTGGCTACGGGGTGAATGTGTTTGCTCGTTATTATGTACCGATGAGTGACAATTTTTATTTCTTTGGCCAGCTTGGGGTAGGATTTGGTGGAGCGTCATCAAAAATGACCCAGGGAGGAACGGAAACAGATGGACCCAAAATCGGTATGACAACAGTCGGAATCAGTCCGGGCTTTACCTTCTTTCCAACTGAAAACATCGGGTTTGACATGACAGTTGGTAACCTTGGCTGGATGAGTACTAAAACAACTTCTGAAGCTGGCGGTACGACTATCGAATCAACATCTTCCGGTATTGATGTTAGCTTCGATCTGAGTACGGTAACATTCGGAATTCAATATTTCTTCGGAGGAAACTAAAAAGGATCTTCTCAATTAAAAAAAGGCGGCCATTGGTCGCCTTTTTTTTATTCTTTCCAGAGCCAGGGGTAGAGAATATAGCCCATCAGGCTCACCATTCCATAAAACAAGACCATCACAAGCAGGTCGTCATAAAGAAGGGAAACATCAAGTCCGTCTACTGCAGTTTTACTCGCTTTTACGGCGATCAATAGCAAAGGGATCAATAAAGGGATACTCAAAACGGGCATGATCAGATGGCCATTCCCGGTTTTCGATGAGATAGCCGATACCATAGTTAATACAGCTGAAAAAGAAGCACTTCCAATCAATACCGCCGCAATAAACCAAAGCAGATGCTCCGCCTGTTGTCCCAATAAAACACTGTAGGCCAACAGCACCAACATCGAAATTACGACCATCAGCAGGGAATTATAGAGGATCTTTGCTGTAAGCAGACTGGCAGGATGAACCATTTGATGGAGGTAGAGCATTTTGCCTTTACTTTCCTGCAGAAAGCTTTTGGCAATAGCGCTCACTGCAGAAAAAATCAGGATGACCCAATACAACGCATTCCATGCCGGTCGGTCTAAAACCTGAAGCGAAAGGTACACTACATAGGTGGCTGCCAGAGCATAAAGCAAAATTCCCTGAACCGCAAAACGCTGTCGCCACTCTTGTTTTAGCTCTTTTATAAATAACCACCTAACCTGAACCCACTTCATACCACCAAATTTTCTTAATTTCGAGCGCGAATTTGTAGCAAAACTATGTTATATCAACTGGAAAAACTGAACGAAACGGAAAAAGAGCTCGTACTCAACGCTCCCGCTTACATCACCCTATTAATTGCCGGAGCCGACGACGATATTACTGAAAGTGAAATCAGACGTTCTCTTCAACTTGTACATACCAAAACCTATTCTGAATCAATCGATATTCAGGATATCTATGAAAAAATAGACCGGGATTTTGAAGACCGTTTGACTGACCTGATCGATTCCCTTCCAAAAACGCTGCAGGAAAGAGAAGCGACTATCCTGGGCGAATTGAGCAAACTGAATACCATTTTACCCAAAATGGATACAAAAATCAGCAGCAAATACTACCAGAGCCTGTTGAGCTTTGCGACCTTCATTGCCCAGGCGGCCGGAGGTATTGTCGGGTTCGATAAGGTCTCCCATCGGGAAGAGAAATTTGTAAAACTGCCAATGATCAAGGATCCTAAATTGGCATAATGAAAAAAATTCTTGTTGCCAACAGAGGTGAAATTGCTTTGCGTGTTATGCGTACGGCAAAGGAAATGGGGATTAAAACGGTGGCTGTTTATTCCGAAGCCGACCGTCAGGCCAAACATGTACGCTTTGCCGACGAGGCTGTATTGCTCGGTCCACCCCCCTCTAACCAATCTTACCTGCTGGGCGACAAGATCCTGGAGATCAGCAAACAACTTGGGGTCGACGCCATTCATCCCGGCTATGGCTTTCTCTCTGAAAACGCTTCCTTCGCCAGGAAAGTAAAAGAAGCCGGAATTACCTTCATAGGACCCAGTCCGGAAGCCATGGATATTATGGGATCCAAGCTGGGTGCCAAAGAAGCAGTGAAAGCTTTTGGCGTACCTATGGTTCCCGGTATCGATAAAGCCATTACCGATATTGAAGCCTCCAAAAAGGTGGCCCTGGAAATTGGATATCCTATCCTGATCAAAGCTTCGGCGGGTGGTGGTGGAAAAGGTATGCGGATCGTAACCAAGGCCGAAGAGTTCGAAGAACAGATGAAGATGGCTGTTTCAGAGGCCACGGCGTCTTTTGGCGATGGTGCCGTCTTTATTGAAAAGTATGTCGGCTCTCCCCGTCATATTGAGATTCAGGTATTGGGCGACAACCAGGGCAATATCGTTTACCTCTTTGAGCGGGAATGCTCCATACAACGCCGCCATCAAAAGCTGGTGGAAGAGGCTCCCTCCGCGGTTTTAACTCCCGAACTCAGAAAACAGATGGGCACGGCTGCGGTTAACGTGGCAAAAGCGTGTAACTATACCGGCGCCGGTACGGTTGAGTTTCTGGTGGATGAAAACATGAATTTCTTTTTCCTGGAGATGAATACCCGCTTGCAAGTTGAACATCCCGTTACCGAAATGATCACTGGTCTTGATCTGGTAAGGGAACAAATCCGCATTGCAGCTGGGGAACCATTAGGCTATAGCCAGGACGATTTGTCAATCAACGGTCATGCCATCGAACTCCGTATTTGCGCAGAGAATCCGGCCAATAATTTCCTGCCTGAGGTTGGCAAACTCGAAACCTACAGAATACCAATGGGTACAGGTGTTCGGGTGGATGACGGCTTTGAAGAAGGGATGGATATTCCGATCTATTATGACAATATGATCGCCAAACTTATCGTGCATGCCGCCGACCGAACCACGGCCATTGAACGCATGAAAAGGGCCATAGCCGAATATGAAATCTCAGGTATCACCACTACACTTGGTTTCGGTGAATGGGTCATGAACCATCCGGCTTTTTGTGCAGGAACCTTTGATACCAAATTTATCGATACCTATTTTACCCCGGATTCCTTAAAAACAGAAAATGAGGATGAAGCTGTGGCTGCCGCCATTGCTGCCGCCCTTTTCCATCAGGATAAAAAACCGGGACAACAAAGTACAACACAAACAGGCACTGAAAGCAGCTGGAGAAAAAACCGCACACGCCTGCGTTAAGGCTGCTGCTTCACAAAAGTGGTATCATTCAGGGCATACAAAAAAGCTTTCAGGTCATTTTTTTGCTGTTGACTCACCTCCATATAGGCGTTTGTCTTCAAAATTTCATCAGCCAGACTGTTGTTCCGATGTTCTTTAAAATAATGATCGAGCACTTCATCCAGCTCAACAAAGCGTCCATCATGCATATAAGGAGCCGTGAATCCCAGGTTTCTTAAGGAGGGTGTCTTGAACTTTCCGATATCTGAAGAGTCAAGTGTGATTCGGTAGTGACCCATGTACATCAATTCAAAACCCGGAGTGGTAATTTGTGAATCAATTCCATTGGCATGGTGGCTCAGATCCGTAAACAACCCCTCCGTGTGGCACCTGGAGCAAAATGTCTGGTAAACCGCATAACCCCGGAGTTCCGGCTCGCTCAGCGCCCCTTCTCCGGCCTTCCAATTGTCATAAGGAGAATGATAACTGATCAGGGTTCTTTCGTATTGGGCAATAGCATGAGCGAATCGTTGGGAGGTGATACTGTCCGTTCCCCAAACTCCTTTAAACAATGCCGGATATTCACTGTCTGCTTGCAATTTTTTAACCAACTCGCCAAGATCCATTCCCATTTCATCCGGATGCATTAAAGGACCAAAAACCTGGGATTCCAGATTTTTTGAGCCCCCATCCCAGAATAATCCCTCATACCATGCCAGGTTGAACAAGGCCGGGGCATGACGCAATAATTTTTTACCCGAAACACCAGCTTCGGTTAATGCGATCCCGTCGCTAAAAGCTTTATCCGCATGATGGCAGGTGGCACAGGAAACACTTCCGTTTTTTGAAAGACGGGTATCAAAAAACAACTTTTTACCCAGTTCGACCCCTTTCGCGCTCGCCTGATTTCGTTCCGGCTGCGGAACCTCACCAAAGGGAGTTTCGGGAAAAGGGTAAGGGGAGTTGGCCTCTTCAAGGCTACAACTCCCCATTAGCAGAGGTATAATAAACCAGCTTAATCGCATGGTTTTAAAGTTCCGAAAAGAATTTGAATTTCCTTTCAAGAATATCTCCTTTGTGGTTGCTGGCCCGGATAGTCAGATTTAGTATTTCTCCCGGAGCGGCCGTATTAACCCAGCTGTCGACAAAATAAAATTCAGCAGTGTGGGTGTGGCCTTCTGTATAATATACTGTAGAGTCTTGAGAATCGGAAATCCGCACGGTGTACTCATGCAAACTCAGCTTGTCGGTTATTAAAACCTTCAACCCGGTATCCGCCTGAAAAGGGATCTTAGCCTCATTAGCAGGATAGATCAATGAAATTTTAATGTCCGGATCCGGAGTCGGAGGCACTATGGGATCAGGTGATTCCTTGCTGCATCCAGACAAGATAATCCCTATAAAAACAGATAAAATGATTGTTCTTTTCATTAGAATTTTGGAAAATAAATAAGTTGAATTTGAAATCGTTGGGTCATTGTCACACGCCCTTCTGCCAGACCGCCATGGACAGGTAAATAAACGATACCGGCCGCTGCCCAGGATGCCTTTCTCCACTGTATGGACAATTTTGCCTGGCCAATGGAATAACTGCTAAAAGGAAGTTCCACACCCTTCTGAAAGTCGCTGCGGGAATGTTCATATACATAACCCATGGAAAAAAAGAGCTCATGTTTGTTTTTCAGCTTTATACTACGCCCGAGTTCCGATTGAGCCTGCAAGCGGTTTCCCCAATTTAACTGATCAGGCCCCTCTCCGTTCAAACGAAAAAGGCCACCAAAAGAAAGTAACCAGTTTTTTCGTTTAAGCTGAGAAGAGAGCCGGAAAAAATGGTCGAAACTACCTGTTCCCGGAAACATGAATCGGCTAACCTGCTCGCTTAGGTCCTGCGTGGTATAAGTGCCTGTCGGGAGTTTCAGATCATACTCAGCAACCCAGATCCATCGATCCAAACCCTTGAGCGAATCAAAACTAACCTGGCGGGCTAATCCCAATTGGATATCCGCCATTCCGCTGATGCGGGTATGAATACCCTGGTCTGATTTAAGAACCACCTGATACGGTGCCTGGACGATCGCTTGCCAGTTTGGCAAAAAGCGGTATCGCACACCTAAATTCATCAGGTGAAACTTCTCCGAACTGATTCGTTCTTCGCCCAGCTGTCCTTGCAGAATGCTGGGCAAATGTCTGGACTTGAACGCCAGGTACTGGTACGAAAGCCCAAACTGGCTTTCCCCGTTCATCGTTCCGGGAAAATAAGTACCTGATGCACCGGCACAACCGCATACATCGCAGGCACGACCCGACTGTGCCGTAAGCAGCACGGCCAGTATTAACATAAATTTTTTCATAAATATGGTTTACACGTAAGAAATAGGAAAAATGTTCTTAGGTGTAGGCAGGTGGCGGGCGGTGGGCCGGGCCCGAGAGTAAAGAAGAGTATGTGCTCAGCCAGGGAAGAAATTCCGTGACCTTGTACAGGCGGTTCCCATCATACAGTAGATCCGTATCAAGCGGAATGAAAAAAGGAGCCAGTTGTCCTTCAAAAACCAAAGTGCGTGATGAGTCCTCTTCTACCTGTTTTTTAATCGTGCTGTTCAAATGACACTGCCCCTGGCAGGTATTCTCCGGATCTTCCCTAAATTGACAAAGTTCCCTTATGATAAAACTTTTATTGATGGCAAAATAAAGGCTTGCTTTTATACCTCCCAGAGAAAGGAGAAAAATTTGAGCGGTTAAAATGAGGGCAAGCAGCCTTTTCACGGCACAAAGATATCAAAGAAGCAGATTAAAAATTAAATTCGCCAAATGATTTACACCCTCAGTCCTACCCGCTCGGGAAGCCGTTTTATCTCCATTAATGCTGAATTTGATACAGAAGGCCGTGAAGAAATGGAAATTCAATTGGCAGCCTGGAGGCCGGGACGTTATGAGATCGGAAATTTTGCTAAAAATATCCGCAAGTTCGAGGTGCTCGGAGAGGGTGGCGAAAACCTCTCCTTTAAAAAAGTGACAAAAGACCGATGGCAGGTAGCATGTCAGGGAAAAAAAAGGATTCATGTAAAGTATGAATACTTCGCTACCAACCTGGACGCGGGGTCTACCTTTTGCGGAAAAAAACTGCTCTATGTCAACCCGGTCAACTGCCTGGTATTTGACCCTGCCCATACTGAAAAACCTTGTGAGATCATCCTGAATGTTCCCGACACCTATTTGATCGCAAGCAGCATGAGAAATGAGGGCAATCGATTGTATGCTTCCGGATATGAAGAACTTGCCGACTCCCCCATCATAGCCTCCCCCGATCTGGAACACCATCATTTTGAAGTTGACGACCATCTATTCCATATATGGATTCAAGGCCATCACCGTTTAAATGTTCCCCGTTTTATCGAGCAAGCCAAAGCCTATACCCGGGAACAGATCAGGGTTTTTGGCGAGATGGAAAGTCCTGAATTCCATTACCTGTTCCTGTTTCTCCCCACCCGCTTTCATCATGGCGTTGAACATCATGCGTCAACAGTAATTGCGATGGGTCCCGGAGATGAATTTCATACCCCCGATCGCCATCAGGAATTTATGGCCATCTGCTCGCATGAGTTGTTCCATTATTGGAATGTCAAAAGGATCCGTCCGGCAGAAATGTTCCCCTATTCCTATACCCGTGAAAATTATAGCCGGCTTGGTTATGTTTATGAAGGGATAACCACCTATTACGGGGATTATATGTTGCTTCGTTCTGGCGTTTGGAGCCATAATGAGTATTTAAATCAGTTCAACTCCGATCTGCAAAAACATTACGACAATGAGGGCCGCTACAATTACTCTGTGGCTGATTCTTCCTTCGACACCTGGCTTGATGGTTATGTTCCGGGAGTTCCGGGCCGAAAAGTGAGCATCTATACCGAAGGCATGCTCGCCGCTTTTATGCTCGATCTGGAAATTCGTTATGCCACCGAAAACGCGAAATCACTCGACACGGTGATGAACCGTATGTACCATGAATTCTATAAAAAAGGACTGGCTTACACAGAACAAAGTTTCCAGGAACTTATAGAAGATATAGCCGGGAAATCATTTGACTTTTTCTTCCGGGATTTCTACAATGGCAAGGGCAATATTGAAAAATTCCTGCCTGAGAGCCTGTGGTCAATAGGCTGTGAGATCCAGGATGAAGGATCTGCCGTTCTTCATGAATCACGCTACGGATTTAAATTAAGCGGCGGTCCGAAAGTTCTCGTTACCACCATTCTTGAAGATTCTCCCGCTGAACATGCAGGACTGAGCCTCAATGACGAGATCATCCTCATCAATAATACCCCTGCAAGTCCGGGCACAGACTGGAATCAACTTTTCACGATGGGGAGTAGCATGCTGGTATGGAACAGCATCGAAGGCAGCAAGATGATCGAGATGGTGCCGAATGGAGAATCCTATTTCCGCAAATACAGTGTGAGGAAAATGGAAACTGCGACCGAGGAGCAAAAGGTGTTCTTTAAACACTGGAGCGGACAGGAGTTTTGACACCCTGCTGCCTGAACCTTAGCCTTCCAAAATTTTACGAATGATTTTGCTGGTTGAATAGCCCTCGAGGAATTCGATGGTATGGATCTCTCCTCCCCATGAGGTGACTTCATGGTAGCCCACAATTTCCTCGGGCTTATAATCAGCTCCTTTTACAAGCACATCGGGGCGTACTTTTTTGATCAGGTTTAATGGGGTAGCGTCATTAAACAAGACCACGGCATTTACAAATTCAAGAGAAGCCAGCACGAACATACGGGAACTTTCGTCCTGTACCGGGCGATTTGGGCCTTTAATGGCCTGAACGGAGGCGTCGGAATTTACTCCGACCATTAGTTTTGTTCCCAGCAATGAAGCCTTATGCAGGTAGTCGATATGCCCTTTATGAACGATGTCGAAACAGCCGTTCGTAAACACGATCTTATCGTGCTGATCGCTCCATTTTTCCAGGAGACTGTTCAGCTTTTCGGGGGTGGTAATGATTTTTCTGGTAAAATCTTCCATACCACTTATTCGCTTAGATTTTTACGTTGTAAAATAATCATGCTAATTAAACTTATCGTACCGAATAAGACAAACATCAGCATCTGTGCAGCATGAGCGATGGTCGCATAAGTGAGTCCGTCTTTCGCATCGATACCATAAAGAGTGAGCGCAATGGGAACAAAATAGTGAAAAGTACCAACACCTCCCGGCGAAGGAAGGACAACTGCCAGCGTACTCGTAACCAACACCGTTAAGCCGGCTGCTGCCCCTAAGCCGCTGGTTTGCGGGATGCAATAAAAACAGAAGTATACCATCAGATAATAGCATACCCAAATGACCACAGAATGGACAAAAAATGCGATCGGGCGCCTGATCCGGGTCAGGCCTTTTATTCCTTCCAAAAAGCTTTCATATAATGCATTGACCCTGTTGAATATTTTAATATGGTCAAGACGTTTTCTAAAGATCAAAAAGACAATACCCAATATACCCAGAGAACCGAGCAGGATAAGCAACCACATTTTGCTGCCACCCTCTCCGGGTTTATCCTTACTCGACACAAAAAATTCGGTGATGGTATCGTATT
>DQHT01000094.1 GCA_003531115.1 Bacteroidota bacterium
GATGTAATCTGCCGGGAAGGTCAAGATCTTGTTTTTGAGTCCTCAATAGTTTGTCAAATTCGATCATTCGTTTTCTCTCGATGTTTTTTGAATCTTCCTGAAGTTCCTGTTTTACCTCCTCGGTGACCGTCCCGCTTTTAAGAACCGATTCCAGTTCCTGTTCACTATGGCCGTATGAAGCGATTCGACCTTCCTGGTTAACGATAAATGTGGTAGGATAAGCACTCACACCCCACTCGGTGTTAGTTGTATTATCGGCCATATCCATCGCTACGGTATAATTTAAACCCACTTTTTCCACAAATTTCTCAAGAAATTCAGACTTGGAATTTCCGGTAACATACACTGCTATTACCTCTACCTTACCGCGAAATTTGTCCGCAATATTCTTTAAATCAGGAATTATTTTAATACAGCCCGGACAACCGATCTCTGATATATCTACCAAATAGATTTTGCCTTTTTCAAAGGCCGGGACAGGAGTGCCCTTAACCCATTTCTGGATATGCACCAGATTTGGGGCTTTGTCGCCTACTTTTAAGGTGATCGTATTGCTTTGGGCTGCTGTAGCTAGGTATAGGATACACAGCACGAGGGCTGTCATGATTTTTTGATATAACTGTTGCATTGTTTTGTGAGTAGTCGTTTAGAAAAATTGAGTTTATCTGAAAAAAGATGAAGAGATGACGCAATTACAGGCTTCACCTCTTCATCAGATACCCGTTAATATCCGGGGTTTTGTGTTAAGTTTGGATTGTTGTCCATTTCCGTTGTGTTGATCGGAAACAGAACATCTGTAGATTGCCAATTCTTATAGGACAATGCACCCAATACCGCATTGGCACGGTTGGTGCGTTTCAGGTCTAACCAGCGGTGGCCCCATTCTGTAAATAGCTCAACGCGCCTTTCCTGCTCAATGGCCAAGAGCATAGCGGCTTTTGTATTGGCGACTGTAGGGTTCAGACCTGCCCGGCCGCGAATGGTGTTAACATCCGTTTCGGCGCTGTTGGCGCCGGTCACTTTATTCTGTTGGGCCCGGGCTTCGGCACGGATCAGGTATTGCTCGGCCAGGCGCATGACCATGGAATATTCGGTAATGGTCGTTCCTGAACTTATTTTATACTTAAAAGGATAATAAGTGATCGTATTGGTGCCATCGGTACTGGTATAGGTTCCTATCCAATGTTCCCTTCGTTTATCATTAGCTTCAAATGCAGTCAAAAGCTCACTTGTAACATAGCGTGACCAGTTATTACTGACAGGAATAAAAATATTACCTTCATAGGTATTAATGCTACTTGATGTAACCGTCATGAGCTGCCAGATGGATTCTTCACTGTTTTTCAGGAAAACCTGGTTCAGGTCGTCGAGCAAGCGGTAATTGCTGTTCCCTATCACTGCGCTGGCCTGCGTTTCGGCATTGGCCCAGTCGTCGGTATAGAGATATACCCTTGCCAACAGTGCGGTGGCTACCGCTTTATTGGGTCTTATCCGTTCGGTATTTGAAATCGAATAATCACCTGCTAATTTCTCCTTCGCATCAAGCAGGTCGGCAATTATCTGTTGGTAAACCTGCTGCGCGGGTGTACGGCTTATTGTTCTGTTCTGTTGATAATCCGTAGTCTGTACCAACGGTACATCCCCAAAGAGATTTACAAGGTAAAAATGACAAAAAGCCCTGACAAACTTTGCTTCGCCTTCCAATTGTAGTTTGTTAGCCGCTGTCATCCCTGTGGAAGCAGCCATGCCTTCCAGTATGGCATTGGCATAGTAGATGTAGGTATAGGGTTGTTTCCAGAAGATTGTATAAACATTCTCAGTGCCCGCAAGTAAGGAGTTGCTGTAAAAGGGGGGTTGAAATTTTGTCTCAGTCGTTTTCATCTCATCGGCGCTCAGTGCCAGTAAATATGTTGCACTCGACAGAGCTCCATTTGCAAAACCCTCCGATATCATGGCGCTGTAAATACCCCTTATGGCCGATATTGCTGCGGCATCATCGCTGAACACGTTTGCTCTTACGATTTGATCTATGGGCGGTTCGATCCGGATAAATTTTTCACAACTGCCAAGTCCAATTGTAAAAAGAATGGCGATAAAGCTAACCCAATTTAAGGGTTTGACCGGTGAATATTTTTTTCTATTTTTCATAATTCTCAATTTTATAAGGCTATTTGAATACCGAATGCAATTGTACGCAAAGGAGGAAGATTATATCCCGAGCCTCTTTCAGGATCAAATCCAATATAATTGGTAACAGTAAACAGGTTTTGTGCCTGCAGGTATAAGCGGCAGCTTTGTAAACATGCCGCTTTGGCCAAATTTTCGGGCAACTGCCAGGACAGGGAAATATTTTGCAGGCGGATGAAAGAGGCATCAACGACGATATTGCTGGCTGGGCCAGATCCATATAAATAATCATAATATGTCAACCCCGGGTTATCCCAAGACTGAGTAAACATTTGAATATCTGTAATATCCCCTGGCTTTTGCCAGCGTTGCATGACTTCAATGGGCTGGTTTGCATTCATATTTCCCGGAGCAACAGTAAAGGACCGGTAATCATAAGCCGTTTGTTTTACAAATTGCAGGAAAAAATCCAATTGCCAGCCTTTATAATTCAGACTGTTGTACAGGCCTCCGAAATAATCCTGTCCTACTTTTTTTATAGCTATGTAGTCTTCAGCTCCAAGGGTATTTCCATCCCCATTCACATCTTCAAATATATAAACCCCGGTTTGCGGATCTACTCCGATAACATGACGCAGCTTTCTTTTGTACAAAGACTCTCCCACTTCGTAACGGTTCCGGTAAGAAGATGTTTCAATGCCGGGATACGCTACCAGTTTATTTTGCGGGAATGTGATATTGAAAGAAGAAGTCCATGAAAAATCTTTTGATTTGATATTAATGGTGTTTAACATAAACTCCAAACCAGTATTTTGTACCGTGGCCGGGAAATTGGACGTCACACTGGAGAAACCGGTGGTAGCCGGTAAGGGAAATCCTACCAACTGGTTTGACGAACGGTTGCGGTACCAGCCTGCCTCCATCGTGATCCTGTCCTGAATAAATCCTAGGTTTAATCCAACTTCTAATTTTTTATTTTCTTCCCATGCATAATCGGCGATCGCAATCCGGTTGGGCACAATGGCACTTCCCTGGTAAGCGTTTTTTGAAGAATAGGTATCTAAGTATTTGTAATCACCAATCCTGTCGTTCCCGGTGGTTCCATAGCTAGCCCTCAGCTTTCCGAAGCTTAAGTAAGGCAAGCTGTTTTTTATAAAATTCTCGTTTGAAAATATCCAGGCCATCCCCAGACTTCCGAAGTTGGCAAATTGTTTGCCGGGCCCAAAACGGCTGGAACCGTCGCGACGTCCGGTGATGTTGAAGATATATTTTCCGTCAAGATTATAGTTCAACCGCCCAAAAACAGCCTGATAACGATATTGCGTATAAGTATTTGTCTGAATCCCCATTTTTGGAGCCGATTTTATGTTTTTCAAAAGAGCATCACTTGTATAACCACCTCCCGTTATATATTCGCCTGTATGTACATCTTGTTGAAAAGTAGTACCGACCAGTATGCTTAGTTTTCCCCTTCCTATCTTTCGTTCATATTCGGCCCGGGGTTCAATGATCCAGGTTTTGCTTTTACCCCCTCCAAAATAAGCACCTCCCGTCGGATTTATTGCAGGATTTTGTGCACTGATTGGTTTAAATCTCTGCTCATCCAGGATCAAAGAGGTATAACCCAGGGTGGATTTGAGCTTAAGCCCGGGAAGTATTTCGTAGCTTACCGCCATATTAGTTAAAAAATAATCGGATTTGTTTTCATATGTATTTAATAAGGCAGCAAAAGGATTGTCCCACCAAGTTGAGTTTTCCCAGTTTAAAGTACCATTTGTTTTGTAAATGGCCGGTGCATCAGGAGCTAAATTGATTGTACTATAAGTAGGATCGTCAGCCGGCTGGAAATTTTTGTCGGAAGTGTAATTGGCCGAGAGCAGTATCCTGAATTTTTTGTTTTCCGAAAGATGATTCAGGTTGAAGTGCCCCGAACCTTTTCCATAGAAGAAATCACCGGGGAAAACCGTGGTTTCGTGCCAGAAGCCTCCGCCGATCACAAACTGTGTAAGCTCATTCCCGCCCGAAATGGAAACATTGACATTGGTTTGCTGCTTCGTATGGCCAAGTAATTCCCTTTGCCAGTCGGTATAGCGGGTAGTGTCCCATACACCGTTAATATCATAATCCCATGGTTGGGGTGGTGTACCACCATCATTTTTAAAGGCTTCATGGCGCATTTCGAGGTATTGTTCGGTATTCAACAGGTTCATATAATGCCCCACTTTGCTAAAGCCATGGCTAACATTAATATCCACTTTCGTTTTTCCGGCTTTCCCTTTTTTTGTGGTCACCAACACAACGCCATTGGCACCACGAGACCCATAAATAGCTGTAGCATCTGCATCTTTCAAAACTTCTATGCTTTCAATATCGGCAGGATTAATGCTGTTAAAAGGGCTTATGTCAGGGACAGTAAAACTTATGCGACTTGCTAGGGATGTAGAAGTAAACGGTACCCCATCAATGATATACATAGGTTCATTCCCTGCCGCAATGCTATTAATTCCCCTTATATTTACAGAAAATCCACTGCCAGAAACACCAGATTGTTGCTGAATAAAAACCCCGGGCATACGACCTTGTAATGCCTGTAAAGGATTTGTAACAGGTTGCTTTTCGATTGCCTTAGAATCTACTTTGCTAATACTACCTGTCCTCTCTTTTTCTTTTACTGTGTAATACCCTGCATTAACCGTCACCTCTTTTAGTTCAGCGATTTCTTCCAGTAAGGAAACATTAATCTCCTTCCTGTTTCCAACTGCAATCTCCTTTTTCTGATAGCCCAGAAAGCTGAAAACGAGAATAGCATTGTCAGACACTTCAATAGAGTATTTACCGTCGTCATCCGTAACAGCACCTTTTATAGTACCTTTAATAAGGACATTGACTCCCGTCAATGGATTGCCATTTTTATCTGTTACTTTTCCTTTAAGGGTGTATTTGACAGGCTGTTGAACAACATCTGCCTCTTTGGCCTTAATCACGACAGTGTTATCAACTATTGAATAAGTCAGGTTTTTCCCTTTGATACAAGTATTGACAGCATCGGTAAGTGATGCATCTTGTATATCGACACTTATGTTACCTGCTTTTTCAATAAGATCATACGAATAGAGGAAGTTATACCCACTCTGTTTTTGAATCTCCTTTAAGACCTTTTGCATGGGAGCATTCTTTACTGATACGGTAATTTGCCCATATCCGCGAGCACTTACCTGAATGCATGCAAAAAACATTAGAATCATTATCAGTT
>DQHT01000083.1 GCA_003531115.1 Bacteroidota bacterium
AATTCACAATCTTATCTGCGCAATAGCTGCTGGCGAAAGCTTCGGGTTTGGCTTTAAAGCAGAAACCCATTCCCAGAATATATCCGGTAGCTTCTTTTAAAGCTGAATTGGATTCGAATTGTGGGTTGGTATTGATGTCGGCATGCACTTCGAGATCGATCATATGCTTGTCGAGCAGATCACAGAGCCGGTAGGCAATATCGACCGACATGGCCACTTCCGTGATCATACGTTCTTTGAGACTGATCAGGTTCTTTCTTCGCTCCTGGTTAATGAACATAAATCCGCCCTTTTTATGACGAACAAAAACGATGACCGTGGCATATTCGGTGACCATTCCTTTTACTTGTGAATCGGTACCAATACACACCTTGAGCTGATTTCCCAGTTTCTTTTCACGAATAATAGCGGCTTCCACTTCCTGAAGTATATCGTCGCTCAATTGAACCCCTTCGAAATTCTTCCACATAACACATTGTTTTATCGAAGATAGCGAAAGAAAATGATCAAGCTCCCCTCCTTCGCTTTGTTATGATTTAGTTACCATAAAATATTTATCGAAAAGCTTCGGCGGGCAAGGCAAATTCCAAATTCCAAGTTCCAGAACCCAGAACCCAGAACCTAAAACCCCTAAGCTAATTCAAACACCGTGATCTCCGGCAATATCCCTACCCTTCCCGGATAGCCGATAAAACCAAAACCCCGGTTCACATACAATTGCTGGCCCTGGTCTTCGTACATACCAGCCCAGTGTTTATAGATATATTGAACCGGACTCCATTTAAAAAACTTGTTTTCTATCCCGAGTTGGGCGCCATGGGTATGCCCGGAGAAGGTAGCTGCAATATCAGGATGCTGGCTTTTTACAACGGCCTCCCAATGCGAGGGGTCGTGCGACATAAGCAGTTTAAAATCTACCTCACCCATGCCCTTTTTTGCTTTATCGATATCACCGAGTTTCGGGAAACGTTTGCTATGTCCCCAGTTTTCCACCCCAAGCAAGCCGAGTTTTTTCCCGCCTATCTCGATCACCTCATTTTCATTGCGCATAAGGGTCCAGCCTATTTCTTTGTGTGTATTGATCAATGCGTCAAAATTGGCATGCATCTCTGCCTTGCTGTCCCATTGGTGATACAGCCCGTAATCATGATTACCCAAAACAGAATAGGTTCCAATATCGGCTTTGATACCCCGGAGCATGTCGACCATTTCCCTGGCTTCCCAGGCAAAATTATTCACAAGGTCACCGGTAAAAAAGAACAGGTCTGGTTTCAGGTCTTTTACGAGTTGTATGCCTTTGGCAACGGCATCGGTGTCGGCCAGGCTGCCCGCATGGATGTCTGAAAGCTGAACGATACGTTTACCCCTCCAGGCTTTCGGTAAGCCGGGGATTTCCAGCTTGACAGTATGCACCTGGTAATCGTAGGCACTCTTATACACCCCGCGCATCATCAGATAAAACGGGGCCAGGGCAGTAACTGCACCGGCACTGTAGATAAAATCCGCCCTGCTGATCCCGCCTTTGTTTTCAACGATCTTGTCCGTTCTTTTCCGGTACTTTTCTGTCATCCATTCAAAAAAACCAAGGATATCCTCGAAGAGAACAAAAACGGTAAAAATGATCTTGGAGGTATAGAAGGCCATCACAAAGCCCGAGAAAAAAGTTCGGAAGCTATCGTATTTTTCCGCACTTCCATTCGAGAAGAAATAAGCGAAACCCGACAATACCAGCAAAGTGAGCCCAAAATGGAACATGGCCGCACCACGTTTCCAAAATTTGGACTTGTTGCGCACCAGATAACGGATCGCACGCCAGGTAAACAGGTCGGTGATCAGGATAAATCCAAAGACAAAAACAATGGTATTCAATAGTGGAGATTTCATTTATAGGTTCTTGATCTGCATCAAAAAAGTTTCGATTCTAATTGTCTAGTTTTGTCGCAAATTATACATCCATTGGAACTCAAGGACAATACCATATCCGAATTTTCATTTTCCAATACCAACATTGCATTCCGGGACAGAAGCGATGAGGATCTCAAAAAAGCCAGACTCATGTTCTCTGCCTTCAATTACAAATGGGTATTAAAGGTAGGACCATCACTCGCCCGATTCGGTATTAATGCCGGATTGCCGATCAAGGGTATTATCAAGGACACATTATTCACGGTGTTCTGTGGTGGAGAGTCTATCGAAGATTGTGCCGAAACCGTTGAACGGCTAAATAAAGCAGGTATAGGCACTATCCTCGACTATTCTGTTGAAGGGCAGGAAAACGAAGCTTCCTTCGATGCCACAACGGCAGAAATTCTAAAAACCATCGAAGCGGCGGCCAGGCAGCCGGATAAGATACCCTATGCGGTATTTAAAGTCACGGGTATAGCCCGACTGGCTATTCTTGAAAAAGCCTCCCGTGGAGAAGATCGCCTGAATGGTGATGACCTGGCCGAATACCAGCGTATAAAAGCCCGTTTTATGAAACTAACCGGGAAAGCCCACGAATTGGGAGTGGCAATTCTGGTCGATGCCGAAGAGACCTGGATTCAGGCTACCATTGACAATCTGGTAGAAATTGCCATGGAAAAATACAACAAGGAACGTTGCATCGTATTCAATACCCTGCAGTTTTACAGGCACGACAGGATCGCTTATCTGGAAAACAGGATCGCACATGCAAAAGAACATGGTTATTTTATCGGCTACAAGCTTGTTCGCGGAGCCTATATGGAAAAGGAAAGATTACGTGCCTATAAAAGGGGGTATCCTTCTCCTATTCAGCGCAGCAAGGCTGAAGCCGATCATGATTTCGATGAAGGATTAAAAATCTGTATCACCCATTTGGACCGCGTTAGCATCTGTTGTGGCACACATAATGAGCAATCAAGTAAATACCTCACCGAATTAATGCACGAAAAAGGTGTGGCGAAGAACGATAAAAGAATTTACTTTGCACAATTACTCGGTATGAGTGATCACATCAGTTATAATCTGGCTCATGCCGGATACAATGTGGCCAAGTACGTTCCTTACGGACCTTTAATTGAAGTTTTACCCTATTTATCAAGACGGGCAGAAGAAAACAGTTCCGTAAAAGGACAGGCAGGGCGCGAATTGAGCCTTATCAACGCCGAACTAAAACGCAGAAATCAAGCATAATACATGATCGATCCCGAATTTTACAATACCCAGCGCGAAAACCTGCGCATTTCTGAATACGGAAGAAACATACAGGAAATGGTGACCTATATCAAGGCCATCGACGACAGGACAAAACGAACCCTACTCGCTGCAGGAGTGGTTAATGTGATGGCTAACCTGAATCCGCATCTGAAAGAAATGGCGGATTACAAACAGAAACTTTGGGACCATATTTACGCCATTGCCGATTTCGATCTGGATGTCGACAGTCCATATCCCATGCCCGAAAAAGAGATCCTCACCAAAAAACCGGACAGGATCCCCTATCAGGGCAGCATGATCCGTTTTCGTTTTTATGGCAGGAATGTTCAGAATATGGTGATCGCCGCTTCGGAGATGGAAGAGGGAGAAACCCGTACGGCGTTTATCAATCTCATTGCTTCCTTTATGCTCAATTCCTGTAAAAACTGGAACAATGAAAGCCTCACGGAAGAGATCATTGCAGAACATATGCGTATCCTTTCTACCGGAAAACTGGATCTTAGTCCTTCTGATATTACCATTCTGTACCATACCAAAGACAGTCCGAGGACCCAGACAACCGAACGGAATTTCCGTGGCGGAAATAACAGGAACCGAAATAACCGCGACGGTCGTAATTCTTCCGGTCAAAACAACCAGAACAACAGAAACAACCGCGGCGGCAACCGGAATATGAACCGGAGCAGAAAATAGACGGTAATCAACATCTTTTGTTTACAAACTTTTAAGCAGCCCATCTGCCTTTTGTGTTTCTTTGAAAAAAAGCTGCGCATATGGGATCATTTAAAATTAAAGGAGGAATAAAACTCCGGGGAACCATTGTTCCTCAGGGAGCAAAAAACGAAGCCTTACAAATCTTGTCGGCCGTTCTGCTTACTCCTGAACCCGTTACCATCCATAATATCCCGCTCATTCGCGATGTGCTCAAACTCATCGAATTGTTGGCAGAGTTAGGTGTTGAAATTCAAAAACTGGATGAACACAGCTATCGCTTTCAGGCCAAATCAGTGGACCTCGAATACCTGAATTCGCCGGAATTTAAATCCAGAGGTGCAGGCTTACGCGGTTCTATTATGGTGTTGGGTCCCTTGATCTCCCGTTATGGGAAAGGGTATATCCCTAAACCCGGAGGCGACAAAATTGGACGGCGCCGGCTCGATACACATTTTATCGGTTTTCAAAAACTGGGAGCTCAGTTTGAATATGATGCGGAGAATAGTTTTTACCGGGTCAACGCGAGCAACCTGAAAGGTGCTTATATTCTTCTGGATGAACCCAGCGTAACGGGAACGGCCAACGTGATCATGGCAGCCGTACTTGCCGAAGGAAAAACGACCATTTATAATGCTGCTTGTGAGCCTTATTTGCAACAACTCTGCAAAATGCTCATTGCCATGGGAGCAAAAATTAGCGGCTATGGATCGAACCGCATCGAAATTGAAGGCGTAAAGGCCTTACATGGTTGTGAACATACCATGCTCCCTGATATGATCGAAGTGGGCAGTTTTATCGGACTCGCCGCCATGACCCAAAGTGATATTACCATCAAAGGTGCCGGAGTCGAGCACCTTGGCATTATTCCGGAAATCTTCCGGCGTATGGGCATCAAGCTTGAAATCAAGGGCGATGATATTCGGGTAGTTTCGCAGGAAAGTTACCAGATCGAAAGTTTTATTGACGGTTCGATCATGACAATAGCGGATGGTCCCTGGCCCAATTTTACCCCTGACCTGATCAGTATTGTTTTAGTCACCGCCATTCAGGCAAAAGGAAATGTGCTGATCCATCAAAAAATGTTCGAAAGCCGCCTCTTTTTTGTCGATAACCTCATCGATATGGGTGCACAAATTATACTCTGTGACCCTCATCGGGCCACCGTAATGGGTTTAAACCGAGCTATCCGTTTACGCGGAATTACCATGAGTTCTCCTGACATCCGTGCAGGGGTAGCTTTGCTCATCGCCGCCCTATCAGCCGAAGGAACCTCTACCATCCATAATATTGAACAAATCGATCGGGGGTATCAGTTTATTGATACACGGTTGAAGGCGCTCGGAGCTGAGATTGAAAGGGTAGATTAAGGAAAGTTGCACCTCCTTCGCTTTGGGTAAATTCCAATCCGCACAGAGTTATCGAAAGCCTTCGCAGAACTATACCCAAAATAGGAATACTTTTTGCAACCTATCCAGGCATGAATAAGCGTATTACCCTTCTGATCCCTATCCTCATCCTTTTTGGTCTGGCCATTGCCTTTTCATTCAGCAGTCGCCCTGAAGCCAAAAGTTTGGCCGCCAACGGACCAAAAGTCGGGGATATGGCTCCTGAAATTTCTTTGGGCGACGCAAAAGGAAATATTATCGCCTTGTCGTCATTAAAAGGAAAGATCGTTCTCGTTGAATTTTGGGCTTCCTGGTGCCAACCTTGTCGGAAAGAAAATCCGAATCTGGTGAGAACCTACGAGAAATACCGGAACGCACGTTTTAAAAATGCCCGCGAATTCACCATCTATTCGGTTTCTCTTGACGATAACTCCGATAAATGGCAAAAAGCCATACAAAAAGACAAACTGACCTGGCCTACCCATGTCAGCGACCTGATGCGCTGGGAATCTCCCGCCGCTGCCGCATACGGAGTAGAATCTATACCCGCAAATTTCCTTCTGGATGAAACCGGCAAAGTCATCGCCATTAACCTGCGCGGTAAAGATCTGGATAACGCATTGAAGAATTTGCAATAGATTCCCTCAAGTCCCTCAACCTCCTTACCACCTTACCTCTTTCCTACCCCCTGTCATATTGGCACAAATCAAAGCTTGGCAAACCCTTTGACCATTGAGGTTGAAACTTAGATGAGTTAGTAGCATGAGCAAAAAAAGGGAAGATAAGATCGAAGAGCAGGAGCAGATCAATAGCGAATCCATTCAAGAGGATCAGAAGAACAACACGGAAACTTCAGAGGCAGGAGATAACAGCTCGTTGACAAAAGTTCAGGCTGAACTGGCTGAACTCAATGATAAATATATCCGGATGTATTCCGAATTCGACAACTACAAGAGGCGTACGGCACGGGAACGCATCGACCTGATGCAGAGTGCTTCCCGCGATCTTGTAGTGGCCCTTCTCCCCGTTGTAGATGACTTTGACCGTGCTGAAAAAGCCTTCGAAGCGAGTAAAGATCTTGAAGCCCTGAAGGAAGGGGTTAAGCTGGTTCATCATAAATTGAAATCCATACTCTCTCAAAATGGATTGGTTGCCATGGAATCGATCGGCAAGGAATTTAATGTCGATTTTCATGAAGCCATCACGAATATTCCTGCTCCAAGCAAGGACATGAAGGGGAAGGTCATTGATGAAGTGGAAAAAGGATATTTACTAAAGGATAAAGTGATCCGTTTTGCCAAAGTTGTTGTAGGAGAATAAGAACATGGCAAAAAGAGATTATTACGAAATACTCGGCGTTGGCAAGCAGGCCACGGAAGACGAAATAAAAAAGGCCTACCGCAAAATGGCCATCAAATACCATCCGGATAAAAACCCGGGGGATAAGGCTGCCGAAGAACATTTTAAAGAAGCAGCGGAAGCGTACGAAATGCTCCGCGACCCGCAAAAACGTCAACGTTACGATCAATTCGGCCATGCCGGAATGGGCAACGGAGGCGGCTATGGCGGTGGTGGAATGAGTATGGATGATATCTTCAGCCAGTTTGGAGATATTTTCGGCGAAGGAAATCCATTCGAGAGCTTTTTTGGCGGCGGTGGCGGACGGGGCGGCTCACGAACACGCGGTCGCGCCGGAAGCAATATCCGGATCAAAGTAAAACTTACCCTTCAGGAGATAGCCAAAGGGGCGGATAAAAAGGTGAAATACCAACGTTTATCGGTTGCCGAGGGCGTGAGTTTTAAAGGTTGTTCTACCTGTGGTGGCTCCGGACAAGTTCGTCGGGTTACCAATACCATTCTCGGTCAGATGCAAACGGCCAGTGCCTGTCCAAGCTGCCATGGTAGCGGAAAGGTCATCGATAAAAAACCCAGCGGCGTTGACAATTCAGGATTGAGCCATGTTGAAGAGTATGTAGAAATTAAGATACCGGCAGGGGTTGTTGAAGGCATGCAATTGTCGGTATCCGGAAAAGGAAATGCCGGTCCCGGAGGCGGTCCAAACGGCGATCTGCTCATACAGATCGAAGAAGTTGAAGACGAAAACCTGCAACGGGAAGGCCAGAATATCCTCTATAATCTTTATCTGAATTTTGCAGATGCTGCACTCGGAACACAGGTTGAGGTGCCAACGGTTGACGGGAAAGTAAAGATCAAGATCGACCCTGGAACCCAGGCAGGAAAAATATTAAGGCTTCGCGGCAAAGGATTACCCAGCGTAAATGGATATGGTACCGGTGATCAGCTGATCCAGATCAATGTATGGACCCCAACCAAACTGAACAGCGAAGAAAAGGACCTGCTTAACAAATTAAAAAATTCGGAAAACTTTCAACCCAAACCGGAAAAAGGTGAACGCGGTTTTTTTGACCGGATGAAGGAATTTTTTCAGAACTAAGCTGCTTGCAGATTATTTTTACGAATGCCACGTTTACTTTATTAAAGTGCGTGGCATTTAGTTTTAAACACCGTTTATGAAATCTTTCAGTCTTATCCTGTTTCTGGCTTTATCCTTTGCTTTTGCCCCCTCCTATTCCCTTCTGGAACAGGAAAAGCAAGCCTTCGAAGCCACTAACACTTATCGGGCAAAAAAGAACAGGGACCCCCTCGAACTCGATACCTTTTTATGTCGGCTTGCCCGAGAACACAGTGAACGCATGGCTTCCGGCAAAACACGTTTCGGTCATGACGGTTTTGACAAACGGGTTAAAAAAATAGAAAAAAATCTGGGTACCGGATCCGTTGCCGAAAATGTGTTTATGGCCAGCTACGAAGCCGATGGAAATGAAGCGGTTGAAGAATGGATTGACAGCCCGGGCCATAGAAAAAATCTCCTGAACAAAAGCTATAAACGTGTTGGCTTAGGCATGGCCAGTGGCAAAAATGGTACTTTCTATACCCAAATCTTCTGTGACGAGTAGCGAGCTTTTTTAATGTACCTTTGCAGGCTTGAAAAGCTTGTATGAGTAAAATTGTAGCCATAGTTGGCAGACCAAATGTAGGGAAATCCACCCTTTTTAACCGCTTAGTCGGTGCCAGAAAGGCCATTGTGGATGATGTGAGCGGGGTAACACGGGATCGCCACTATGGAAAAGCCGATTGGCGTAACCGGGAATTTGTGATCATTGATACCGGAGGCTATGTGCCCCATTCTTCTGATGTATTTGAATCTGCCATTCGCGATCAGGTTGATATAGCCATTGAAGAAGCTGATCTGCTCATCTTTATGGTCGACGTAAGTACCGGGATCACTGACCTGGACCAGGCATTTACCGCTATACTACGTAAAAGTAAAAAACCGGTGGTTTGTGTGGTGAATAAGGTAGATAATACCAGTCAGATCATTGACGCGACCGAATTTTATTCCCTTGGATTAGACCCTTTATTCAACCTGTCATCCATTTCAGGAAGCGGTACCGGTGAATTGCTCGATTTTATTTACGACAAGCTCGAACTGGAAAAAGAAGAACCGGCCATCCCAACAGAAGAAATAGATGAAACAGATCCGGATTCCGTCTTTCCAAAAGAACTCAAACTCCCCCGGGTTGCCATCGTTGGTCGTCCGAATGTTGGGAAAAGCTCTCTGGTTAACGCCTTGCTGGGTTACGACCGAAACATCGTAACACCCATGGCCGGAACTACCCGCGACACCATCCATACCCGCTATAATTCCTTTGGTAAAGAACTCCTTTTGGTCGATACCGCCGGAATCCGTAAAAAAAGCAAAGTCCACGAAAATATCGAGTTTTATTCGGTGTTACGTGCGATCAGAGCGATTGAAGAATGTGATGTATGTGTGATCATGGTTGATGCCACCCTGGGCTTTGAAGCACAGGACATGAATCTTTTTTCCCTGGCACTAAGAAATAACAAGGGTATTGTTCTGCTGATCAATAAATGGGACCTCGTAGAAAATAAAGAAACCAATACCATCAAGCAGATCGAGGAAAGCATCCGGCATAAAACAGCCCCCTTTGTGGATTTCCCGATCCACTTTATTTCTGTTTTGAACAAACAACGGATCTTTAAAGCTGTGGAAAGCATCGAAGACGTTTTCGAGAATATGAAACGAACGGTTTCAACTTCAAAGTTTAACGAGTTCATCCTTCCGGTTATTGAACAAACTCCTCCCCCTTCACAAAAAGGGAAATATGTGCGGATAAAATATGCAACCCAATTGAAAGCAAACTCAGTGGTCTTCGCGTTCTTCTGCAATTTGCCCCAATATATACAGGAATCCTATAAACGTTTTCTCGAAAACAAAATCCGCCAGGAGTATAATTATCAGGGAGTTCCGATAAAACTTTTTTTTAGAAAAAAATGAAAATACTCGTTGCGGATTTGAGAATTTGGTTATTTTCGCAACAATTTTCTAACAAACTATTTAATAAACCCACTGAGAAAATGAAAAAAGTATTTGCTCTTATGTCAATCGTAGCCATGTTTTCCATGGTAGCTTGTGGTCCATCTAATCAGGAAAAAGAAGAAGCTGAGAAAGCCCGCATCGCGGACTCTACTCATAAAGCTGATTCTGCTCTTGCAGCTCAACAAGAAGCTGAAGCAATGACTACACCAGTAGTAGACTCAACTAGTATGGATTCTACAGCTCCGGCTGAAGGAATGGAACATGAAGGTCACTAAGATTTGACTTCAAATCGATTAAAAAAAACCCGACTCAATGAGTCGGTTTTTTTTTTGTTTCCTCAGAAAGGGTTCTATTTCTGCTCTGCCAGCAAACGATCATAGTCTTGCAGGCTGTTGAGTGCGGCGCGGATAACGGTATCGTCCTGATTGCTCACCATATAATAGGCGTTCACATCGAACAATTGTCTGGCAAGTAAGGCCCGCATGTCGTTAAAAATGTACGCCAGTGTGGCCTCTTTGGTTTTTTCATCCAATTCAATGCCCGATTCATTGATCATCTGAATAAAGTTCTTTTTATCCGTTTCAGTAAACCGGAAACCCGAAGCATAACGTTCGGCACTGCGGTAATTGTTTAAGCGGGTACGGTTCGTTTCCAGATAATGATAAACAAAACGACGATGAAGTGCCTTTTCATAGATGGCCGAAACGACATAGCGATTAAAGAGCGTGTCAAGCCCTACAAAGATGTCAGGGTAGATTCCACCCCCTCCGTATACAAAACGTCCACCAGGGGTCGTGTAACGCAGTGAATCGATACTCTTTACACTGTCCTGATTGTCCAGCTCACCATGTTCCCAGCGGTCATAAACTTCCATCTGGTATTTTTCATAGCCGTCATTGTATGATTTCTGGATCGAACGACCGGTGGGGGTGTAGTAGCGTGAAATGGTCAGGCGGATAACGGAATGGTCTTTCAATTCAAAAGGTTCCTGAACCAGTCCTTTTCCGTATGACCTTCTTCCAATGATCAATCCCCGGTCCCAATCCTGTATGGCTCCCGAAACAATTTCACTGGCTGAGGCCGATTGCTCGTCGACAAGCACGATCAGTTTTCCTTCTTCAAAATTGCCTTTTCTTCCTGCTTTATATGTTTTTCTGGGCTGGGTCCGGCCTTCGGTATAGACGATCAGTTTTTTACCGTCTAAAAATTCATCAGTCACCTGAATGGCCGCACTCAGATATCCTCCCGGGTTTCCGCGAAGGTCCAGGATCAGGTCTTTCATTCCCTTTTTTCTCAACTCCTGCAAGGCATCCTTCATTTCATCGGTCGTAGTGGCTGAGAAACGTACCAGTTTTACATACCCCGTAGTGGCATTGATCATAAAGCGGGCGTCGATGCTGTTTACCGGAATCGTTCCCCGGATGATCTCTACAGCCAGCAAAGCGGGATTTCCATAACGTTTGATCCCAACTTTTACCGTGGTTCCCCGTTTTCCTTTTAAGGTTTTTATCACCCGTTCATTATTCAGGTCAGTTCCGCTAAAAAGGGTATCGTTTACCATAATGATCCGGTCTCCGGCAAGCAGGCCCGCTTTTTCAGATGGTCCTCCTTCGATCACATTGACAATATAAACCGTATCATCCAGGATATTAAATTCAACGCCGATGCCGTCAAATTCTCCTTCCAAAGGTTCATTCACTGCCTGGATATCGCGGGATGAAATAAAGACCGAGTGTGGATCCAGGTTTTGGAGCATATCGGAAATCGCCATTTCTTCAAGCAGATCACTGTCAACGGTATCTACATAATACCCCTCAATGAGGCCGATAATTTCACTCAGACGGTTGCCCTGTCCGGAAAAACTGCCACCTCCTCCGGGCTTAAGGAAAATTCCGATTAAAAGTCCAAGTGCCAAAAAGACGGCAAAATAAAACGGCTGCAAATAATACTTCGGTTTACGCTCCACGAATCAAAATTTTCCAAATATATAATCTTCCCGACTCCTAAAAAGTTCATTCACCACTTCTTTCACGTACTTTAGCTAATCAGGCTGCTTTGGTCGATGAAAATCCACCATTACATTTGTAGGGCATGAAAGAGCAACGTACCACCGAAAAAGATTCGAACTACCAGGGTTTGGACCAAATGGAGATCAGTGAATTGCTGAAACATATTAACGCTGAAGACAAGCATGTTGCTGAGGCAGTGGCTGGCTGTTTACCTGATATTGAAAAACTGATCGCGGCTATCCTGGAGAATATGCTGCTCGGAGGGCGTCTCTTTTATCTTGGGGCCGGAACATCAGGCCGCCTGGGCGTTGTTGATGCATCAGAATGTCCGCCAACTTTCGGGGTTCCTTTCGAACTGGTGATTGGAATAATCGCCGGTGGAGATCAGGCCATCCGAAAAGCGGTCGAATTTGCCGAGGATGATCCGGAACAAGGATGGAAGGACCTGATGACCTATCATATTGACAAACTGGATTCCGTGATCGGTATCTCCGCTTCGGGTACCGCCCCTTATGTGATCGGTGCATTGGAAAAATGCAATTCAGCCGGAATTCTCACAGCTGCGATTACCTGCAACAAAAACTCAAAATTAGGCACCCTGGCTAACTATCCTGTGGAATGTGAGGTTGGACCCGAGTTTATCACCGGAAGTACCCGTATGAAGGCCGGAACTGCCCAAAAAATGATACTGAACATGATCAGCAGCACGCTGATGATCCGTTTGGGCCGGGTTAAAGGCAATAAGATGGTCGACATGCAACTGAGTAATGATAAACTTATCGACCGGGGCACCCGTATGGTTATGGAAGAAACGGGCTGGGATTATGCGGCTTCGAAAGAGGCATTGTTGAAGTATGGAAGTGTGAGGAAGGCCGTGGACCATAGACCATAGACCATGGACCATAGCTGAACCGGCCATAACCCAGAACCCATAACCCGGAACCTATTCTGGTCGTGCGATTTCTTTAAAGTTAAGCATCCCCTTCTTCACTTCCACTTTCGAGGGCCCAAAGTAAATGGCGTAGCGGTAGGTGCCGCTCATGAGATTTTCACGGTGAAGAATGTTCTCGTTTTGATCCAGATTAGTGAACATGCGAAGAATATTTCCCCTCAGATCAAAAACATACAAAGAAAAACTGCCTGGAACATTAACCATTTCCATAGGGATATAAATGGTGATCTTATCCTCCACTTTTCCGTCTTCCGGATAGATTTTAATCCCATCCTGCAATTTGTTTAAAATGGTGGGCGACAACTCTCCCATTGCCGGATAGGTGAAATTATCATAATACAAGGCAATTTGCGTAGCCCCTTTTTTATTGATCCGACCCAAGCGGTATTCATTCAGGGGAACTGCCCGTATTACAAGGCTGTCGTAATCGCTGTCGTCAGTCTCTATTACCATATCCCTTCTGCCTCGCAGCAACTGGTCAATATTCAGGTTTAAATGATAAGGTTTGGGTACAAGGGCATAATTATTCTGGCTATAGAGCGCCCCGTTTGAATCGATATAAATGGCTACCCCGGCCTTTTCGTATAGCATGATGGGGTTACCTTCATAATCCTGAACATAACAAACCAAAAGTTCCGGATCCGGCTTTTTGTTTTGAAAATCCCTCAGGTTAAGCGAATCACAGGTTTTATCGCTGTTAAAAAGCATACAGCGGTGGTCCGTATAATTAAAATACCCTTCAAACTGGGTGATCTTTTGTGCCCCGGCATCCATAAAAAAAAGCCATACCGGTGACATAAATATAACACGTAACAGGGTATGACTTCTTTTCATCATCATAACGCAATACCCAAAAGTCGGGCCTATTTTGCAAACGACACCGAACGGCGCTCGCGAATAACCGTTACCTTGATTTGTCCGGGATAGATCATTTCCTTCATGATCTTCTGTGAAATATCAAAAGAAAGCATTTCCGCCTTTTCATCGCTTACTTTTTCACTTTCCACGATCACCCGCAATTCGCGACCAGCCTGGATGGCAAAAGCTTTTTCCACGCCGTCATAACCCAATGCGAGATTTTCAAGGTCTTTGAGTCGTTTGATGTAATTTTCAACGTCTTCACGCCGCGCACCGGGACGAGATCCGCTGATGGCGTCGCAGGCCTGAACGATAGGGGATAAGATGGAGGTCATTTCGATCTCGTCGTGGTGAGCACCAATGGCATTGACCACTTCCGGATGCTCTTTGTATTTTTCTGCGAGCTTCATCCCCAATAATGCGTGCGGAGTTTCGGCATCATCATCGGGCACCTTGCCAATATCGTGGAGCAATCCTGCCCGTTTAGCCAGTTTCACATTCAATCCCATTTCTGCAGCCATGGTTGCACAAAGGTTGGCTACCTCGCGACTGTGCTGCAGCAGGTTCTGGCCGTATGATGAACGGTAACGCATTCTTCCTACCATACGGATCAACTCCGGATGCAAACCATGAATTCCGAGGTCAATGGCGGTACGTTCGCCGATCTCCACGATCTCGTCTTCAAGTTGTTTTTTCGTTTTGGCAACGATCTCCTCGATGCGGGCCGGGTGTATCCTGCCGTCGCTTACCAGTTTATGGAGAGAAAGGCGGGCAATTTCACGGCGTATCGGGTCAAAACCGGAAAGGATGATGGCTTCCGGGGTATCGTCTACAATAATCTCGATCCCTGTGGCAGCCTCCAGAGCGCGAATGTTACGTCCTTCACGACCAATAATGCGGCCTTTAACCTCATCGCTGTCAATATGGAATACCGAAACGGCATTTTCTATGGCCTGTTCAGCCGCAGTTCTTTGGATGGTCTGGATGATGATGCGCCGTGATTCTTTGGTAGCCATCAGTTTCGATTCATCCACGATCTCCTTAATACGGGCGCTTGATTCGGTACGGGCTTCTGCGGTAAGGGTTTCCATCAACTGGGTTTTGGCATCCTCGGCCGATAATCCGGCCATTTTCTCCAGCTGCTTGATCTGTTGCTGGTGATATTTGTCCATGTCCTCTTTTTTCTTGGCCACAATTTCAAGCTGCACATTCAGGTTTTCCCGAACAGCGTCCAGCTCTTTTTCCTTGCGGTTCATGTTCTCCAGTTTGGTGTTCAGCGATTGTTCTTTCTGCTTAACCCGACTTTCCGCTTCGTTGATCTTCTGGTTTTTTTGGCTGAGTTCGGCCTCATGACGCTCTTTGGCCTTCATGTGGTATTCTTTCGAACGCAACTCTCCTTCTTTGATTATTACTTCGGCCTTAGCCTCTGCCTCCCGTACGAGTTGGGCCGCAGCCCCTTTGGTACGGTTGTTTAAGATGGCATAAACCAACCCTGCTCCGAGGGCTATGCCTCCTGCAAGTGATGCAATTAGTATGATGATATCCATATCCACTTTCTAATGTGGAAACAGACAAATGCTGCTTAGCCTTGTGTTGACCTGAGCGCCTGATCCAATTGATCTTCAATGGCCTGCATCAGATTCTTTGCGGCGGGATCTGGTCCTGCACCTTTTTCCTGTTCTGAAAAATATTCTGTAGCAAACTCCAGTGCGATCATTGCGAGCGCATCCTGACGGTCGGCCACTGCATATTTTTCTACATATTCTTTCAGGCGTTCATTCACTTTCCAGGCGGCTTTCCGAACGTTTTCCTCGTCGTTTGCCTGTATTTTAAGGGGATATTGCCTGTCGGCTATGTTCACCTTGATGGATAGTTCCTGCACCTGTTATCGTTTAATCACTCAGCGTAGCAATGCATTTATCAATTTCCCTGATAAATTCATTTATTTTCAGCTTAACTGCCCGTTTGTCTTCTTTCGAGAGCGCCACTGCTTCTGCAATTTTAACTAATTTATTCTGTTCTTCTAAGGCGCGTAAGGTATTTTTTTGTAATGCGATGGTTTCCCTTGCCTGCCTAAGCTCCCGCTTCAATAGCTCAGCCTCCGCTTCACTCAGATTCACCTTTTTGCTCAACTGTTCAACTTTGGAAGCTATACGTTCCAGGGTTTCCTTGGTAGCACTCATCCTATTTGCGAATTATGGCCTTGGCCTGTTTTTCGAAGTTAGCAATTAACTTGTTCATCAGGCTATCGATTTCTTTATCACTCAGCGTTTTTTCATCATCCTGCAATAAGAAACTGATCGAATAGGCCTTTTTGCCCTGTTCCATTTTATCTCCTTCATACACATCAAACACATTCACCTGGCGGATCAGATCATTGTTCGTTGCCTGAATAACTTTATTCAGTTCGGCCATGGTCGTGGCTGAATCCAATACCAGGCTTAAATCGCGTCGGACAGCCGGGAATTTTGGAACAGCTTTGCTTTGTTTTCTCGCCGTCGCCTGCATGCTTTCAACAAGCCTGCTCCAGTTTAATTCCGCATAATATAGCGGACCCTGTATGTCGGCTTTTTTCAACAGAGCCGGCGACACAGCGGCAATTTGTATCCATGCCTTGCCTGATTCGTATGCCGTAAATAGATCAAAGCTCCACTTTCCCGGCCGGCAACTCATGCCCATTCTTTCTAAAAGAACTTCTACCTCCTGTTTAAGCAGGTGCAGGTCAGCCTGACGGGCAGCAACATGCCAGGATTCGCGGGTCCAGTTTCCGGTGGCGACCAGCGCCAGACGTTCTTCTTCAAAATAGCTTCCTTCGGCATTTTTGAAATAGACCTTTCCCAACTCAAACAGTTTCAGGTCTCCGTTTTTCCGGTTTTTATTATGGGCGACAACCTGAAGCAATGAGGGAAGCATGGCTGGCCGCATGATCTCCATATCCGAAGAAAGTGGATTTTTCACCCATACCGCCTTTTGCTTCATTTCTTCCGAATAATAGCGGGAAGCTGTCATGCTGTTTGTGGTGATCTCGTAAAATCCTCTGTTCACCAATACTTCCGCCATTTTTTTTCTACTTGCCTGAAGATCAGGGTATTGACGCTGAGAAAAAGAAGTCATTACCTTTTCCGGAACCGGTATCTTGTCCAGTCCATAAATGCGTATAAGCTCTTCTACCACATCAGCAGGGCGGGTCACCTCACTTTTAAAAGGGGGTATGGATAAGGTCCATTCCGTATCGTTTTTATGAAGTATTTCGACCTCCAATCTCCTTAGGATACGCTCCACTTCTTTTGTCGGGATATGGACGCCCAAAAGTTGATCAAGGTAGTTTCGTTCCAGTTTAAGCTCAATTGGAAGTATTGGTTTCGGATAGATGTCAATAGCGGGTGATGCCGCTTTCCCACCGGCTATTTCCTCCACCAGTGCGGCTACCCGGAAAAGAGCGAGAATGGTGATATTCGGGTCGGCTCCCCGCTCATAACGAAAAGATGCATCGGTATTTAATCCGTGACGTTTTGCTGTTTTGCGTATGGATGTAGGATTAAAATAAGCGCTTTCGATAAAGATCCGTGTAGTCTCTGCACTTACTCCCGAATTTTTTCCTCCAAATACTCCGGCAATGGCCATTGGTCCCTCCGCATCACAGATCATCAGGTCTTCGGCATGGAGGATTCTTTTTTCTCCATCGAGGGTGATAAATTCTTTTCCGCCAAAGCCTTTTTTTACCACGATCTTTTTGCCCTTTACCTGGTCGGCATCAAAGGCATGGATAGGTTGACCAAGATCATGCAGTACAAAATTGGTGATATCGACGATATTATTTATTGGATTCAATCCCAGGCTGCGCAGCCGGTTTTTTAACCATTCCGGACTCTCCTGAATGCGAATTCCTTCCATCAATAAACCGGTATAACGCGGACAGGCCTCATCCTGGATCTCTATTTTCCAATCCGTAGTTCCGCTAAAAGCAGAATAGTTTGTTTCTATGTTTTTGAGGGGACGATCGGTTATGGCTGAAAGATCGCGCGCCACCCCCCGATGGGAAGCTGCATCTCCGCGATTGGCAGTGAGTCCGATCTCCAAAATTTCGTCCTGCTCTACTTTAAAAACTTCCGAAACCAAGGTACCGGGTTTCAGGGTGGGGTCCAGAATAAGGATCCCGGCATGATCGGTTCCCAGGCCTATTTCATCCTCGGCGCAGATCATCCCTTCAGAGAGTTCTCCTTTAAGTTTTCGCTTGCCTATCGTGAAAGGTTCTCCTTTTATCGGATAGATGGTGCATCCCGGAGGGGCAACCACCACTTTTTGTCCCGCAGCCACATTTTTCGCCCCACATACAATAGGAAGCACTTCATTCCCCACATTCACCCTGGTACGACTCAGGTGATCGGTATCCGGAATGGGTTCGCAACTCAAAACTTCTCCAACGAGCAGGCCTTTGAGCCCTCCTTTTACCGAAGCTATTTCTTCAAATCCTTCAACTTCCAATCCACAGGCAGTTAGCAATTCAGCCACTGTTTCTGCGGGTTCGGTGAGTTCAATATGCTGCCTGAGCCAATTCAGCGAAATCTTCATACGCCGCGAAAATACAAAGGCGTCTGTGTATTTGGATGAAAAAAGGCATGCTTTCCGTAAATTGCGCCCGAATGCAGCCAAATAAATACCGTCCCTTATTGCTTATCATCCTGACTGCAGGCAGCATGGTAATTGGTGCCAAGGTCCATTTTAACCTCGGAGGAAGTGGGGAAAGTATCGAAGGTTCACTTTATATCACCCTGCAAACATTTTTTCTTTGCCTCACTGCTCTTTTTTTTCGGCCCGGGGAGGTCTTTTTGGGACAAGTCCTTTACCTGATTAGTGGCTTTTTTGTGCCTGTTTTTGCCGGTGAATCTATTGGAATGGCTGTATTTAAAGACGACTCAGCCGGTTACCTCTATGCTTTTCCTCTTGCCGCTTATGTTTTATCCAGTTATGGAAAAGGAGGCGATTGGTTTTCTACGCTGAGCTGGACCATTATGGCCCATTTTATTATCCTGCTTTCGGGATACCTCTGGTTGACCCTGTATTCGGAAATGGATTCCGACAGGGCGCTGATCGCCGGATTTTTGACCTTATTACCCGGAGCTTTTGTCAAGGGCGGCGCGGCGACTTTATGTTATGTCCTTGGCGAAAAATACATCCGGAAAAAATGAAATACATCCTTCTTGCCCTGCCCCTGTTATTTGCCTGTGAGGGAAAATTGCCCTTTAAGGAAGTTGAGCCTACCACGACCGACCCTGTAATCCGGGCCAGGGAATTAAACGACTCTGCGATCGACCTGTTTACAAAGAATTCTGCTTATGGCGATAATGCCCTTGCGGTGTTTGATGCTTCTATTGCGCTTGACAGCAGCTACGATAAGCCGCATATCAACAAAATCGCTGTATTAATGCAACTCCGGCGTTTTGATGCTGCCCAGAAAGCAGCAGAAACACTTCGTCTGCTCCGGCCGGCCGATGCGGACCTCCTCGTACTAACCGGAATGCTTTTCCGTTTGGAAGGAGACAGTGCCAATGCCGTGGAATATTTTTCAGCGGCAACTGGTATGTATCAAAATAATATGGCCAATCTGGATAGCCTGGCTCCCGTTTATCAGGGGGAAAAAAATAAACTGGCATTGGTACACTGGATCATGGGCCATAATGCTGAATCAGAACGCTACGCCCCAGGCATGACTTCGGAAGAGCGCCCAACCGATGAAATAATCGCCGCAGAATTTTGGAAGGGACTGCAACCCCAATAGGTTTAGTGACTAACAACTACCTTCTCCCGGATCATTTCCCGACCCTTATCATCCCTGATCAAAAGAAAATAGATGCCGGGGACTTCACCGGTATTGAGACGTAACTTTTGTTTTCCGGCGATCAGGGTCTGCTTTTGAGTGAACAGGCTCCTGCCATTAGCATCAATAAGGATCACTTCAACTTCCGTATCCCTGGCCAATTCAAATTGGATATAGACCAATTTTCCGGGGTTGGGATAAAGCGTATAAGGAAGAGCGGGAATGGTTTCTAATCCCAATTGAGGGTCACTGTTCCCCACGGCAGCGATCCAGGTTTGGGAGGTCCCGTTCGCTTTGCCAAATGAGCCCGCTATCCATACACGGCCTGTTTTGCCATAATCGCGCTGGATACCGGTATAATCGCCCCAGCGTTCCAATGAATCACTAAAAAGAACATTCATGGCCCCTTCTCCTTCTTTAAGGCGCACCAAATTCGAAAATGTCCAATCCCTGCCCAATGAAAATGCCGAAGTTCCTGGGTAACTATTCTGCGAATTATGTAAACACATGACGATGGCCGATTCATCCGGCCATCCTGCACCGGAATAGGCGATGGATGGATAGTTCAGGTCCAGGCTGTCGACACCGAAGACCTGCCCCCTTGCCACCGGATTATTACCTGCCACATCACTGATCCTTCCCACATAAACCCCGGGCCGGCCGCTTGAAACATCGATACTGTTCGCGCAGAAATAGATGTTCCCGTTGAAATAATAGCCATTTTGAATATCGCAGTAATTCGTTCTCAGGCGACGGCCTCCTTTTTGGGTCACGTTGGGTTGGAGTCCATAGGGTTTATCCGACTTAACAACCTTTATAGTCAGGTCTGTCGATGCGGTATCCCAGGTTCCGGCAATGTGGATCAGGAATAAGGTATCGTTCATTATGTCCTTAGGCCGGTTGCCAATAAGATAAAAACCCGGACCGTATTTTTCAACAGCACCACTGAGCGGACGCGTGTTCCAGAGTTGTTTTCCTCCAACATTGAGACCGTGAAATTGTTTTACCCGCAGGCTGTCTCCACTGTAACCCTTTTCCAGATCGATTTGCCAGATATTTTCATCGATAGCGTCTGTTTCCCAACCGGATTCCCCATCCATCCATAAAAGAACAGAGATATAAAGTGCATTGTCGGATATACCAATAAACGGATAATCGCTCCACCAGTCGTTAGAACTGGTATTGCCGGGAATGGCATAAAAATTCCAGGCTCCCCGCGGGTCATTGGTTTCGCTGAACCCCACAATTACATTGGTATTGGTATGATCAGAACCGTTTAAAAATACAAGGATGAAGCGGTCGCGTTCAAAATCATAGTAAACATGGGGATCGAAGGTACGGGTGAGGTTTCCCAACTCGTTGGCTATGGCTGCCAAAGACCTCGAAAACAAGAATGTCCCTGCGCTGTCGGTTACCCGAAAGGTAGTATTGACAGCCGATACGAGCAATCCGGCTTTGGAAATAGCCAGGTTATTATCGAGGGGAGTTCCGTTCGGGCCTTGAGCTACAAACCCCGCCAGTACGGAAGGATCCGGCGCTGAAGCCTTTTTTTCCAGTCCGGTTTTTGAAACTGGTTCAGCGGCAACCCGGGGTTTGATCGCATCGATCCTTCTAAAAGGAGCATTAAAATCTTCCAAAGTTTGAATTTCTACATCCCGCTCTGGCAGTGCATGCATAAGGATTCGTCCCTTTAAGGGAAAATGATACAGGCTTGACTGACCCTGTGGCTGAGCCATGCCCGATATGCTAATAATACAGCAGAGACTAAGGAGATAGCATTTTTGCATACAGCGAATGTACACAATCCCGGAAAAAGGATTCCACGAATGACATATCCACTCCCGAATTGGGCAATTCCGCATATTTTTTCCTCAAAAGTATAAATAATTCTTCAGGCACTTTTCCACAATAGCAATAGCTTTTTAGATGATTTAAAAAGCCGCTGGGCCTAGTAAAATCAGCTCTCTTACTTTATCCACAAGGCTTTGCGGGTATTTATGGATGTTCTTGGCACGGTTTTAGATTATAGCAAGCGACTTCAAAAAATTACGCTCATGTTATCAAAAAACATAAATGCCTCCACATTAAGCCAGGAACAGGTGTGGGACATTCTCAACGGCGGAAGAATCGATGAGGCAAAATTAGTAAAATTCTGGGCGGCGTATGGCCGTTATTTATTATTTACCCTTGCATTCGGACTGGGTGTGCTTATCACCTTACTGTTTACTTCAGCAGGAACAGCGCCGATTAAAGCACAAAAACATTTAGACTTACAGGTAGCCGCTACGGTAATACCAACTGAACCTGTAAAGCCTGATTTTTCAAGGACAAACTTGTTCAAATACATTCAGGAATCCGGCATTTTGTGTGCACAGGTTGTTTACGCTCAGGCTGAACTTGAATCGGCATTTTTAAGTGCAGGAAGTTCAACCAAAACCAACAACTTATTCGGCATGCGTTATCCCGGACAGCGGAAAACCACCGCCATCGGGTTGTATCTTCAGGGTAAAGACACCATTATATATGGAACCCGCGCCGAACTTCGCCCCTATTTGAAAAAAGCTACCTATGCGGTTTATGCTCATTGGACCGATGCTGTCGATGATTACAAATTATGGCAGGATTATTCCTTCAAAACCAGGGCGAAATACATCGAATTTTTATCCCGTAATTATGCCACTGCCCCTGAGTACGCCGCGCGTATTCATGAAATGGTACATAATAAATAAAGGATTTTCATTTTTCTCAAAAAGCCGTTTGCCTTCGAGGTAAGCGGCTTTTTTTATGGTAAAACTAGCTCCAAATTCCAAATCGATTCTGGACAAAAATGCAGGAAGTCACTTCGAGCCTGTCGAGAAGTGGCTGGAACTAAGGTTTCCGGTCCAACCTGCTCTCGACTCGCCATAGGGTTTATTCGTTCACTTGAAATACGTTTGGCGGCTCGAGCTGACTAAGAACACAGGCCACTTTTTCCTTTCTTCGAGTATCTTAGAGCCGTGAAACAGATCTTTTCCATTGTACTTACCATTCTATTTTCCTGCAAGGTCCCTGGAGATAAGGCCTTTGATCAAAAATTGCACGGCGACTCGTTTAACGTATTCCTGACCAACGACATAGCCATTAACAGTTGTTTATTGAGTTGGGAAAAGCTTGAAGCCTATACGTTAAGGGCAGCGGTATCCGGAGACCTGGATGTTTTTGAAACGCCATTTTCTAAACTGATCCCCAGAGAGGAGAGAGCCCGCAGTTTTTCTTTTAAAGCTATGGATCAGCGTAGTGGGAAAGAACAGCTTATCCCCATGGAAAAAATTGAATTCCAGCGCATAAAGGATGGATTTAAACTGATTCAGACAAGTCCCTTCGATGGATCAGAATTGATCTGTGGTTATGTAAAAACGGAGGACCTGATCCAATTAAGTCCTGCTGATTCCAGGCTCCTTCTCTCGATGTTCGTTCGTTTTGAGAAACTACCGGCGCTGAATAAAACCGTGAGTGGCAGCGAAATCTATACCTCGGCTATGTTGCTGTTGGACACCCTGCAAAAGGATCTGGCTTATCAGGCAGAAGTTAAGATGGCTTATTCCTGTTTGGATGAAAACCTCAACAAAATGGACGACAAACCTTTCCGTGAAAAAATTCACCAATTGGAAGACAGTCTGGGAACGGATGGCCTGGTTTATAGTAAAAAGGTTCGGATACCTGAATACGACCTGTGGAAAGGGTTTATGGCTTATGGATCACTTTCTAATACCCAATTATCGTGGAACGCCTTCGGACTTCTTTACCACCCCGACACCAAATTCGGGAGCTTTAATCCCGGGAAGATCCTTTGGTTTGCCGTTCCAACATCTGAATTGGAAAAACAAGATGCTGATTTTCATCATTTCCTAAGTATGGTAGCGAAAAATGCACTGTTGTATTCGGCTGATCCGGGTGGATATACGAGTCAGTATTATCTGAATAATTCGATCCGAATTGATAATGGACGTTATCCGGGAAAGCGTTAGTGTGTCGTCTGGCCTATCCTTCGGCGGGTTCAGGATGACGGCCTCTGAGATTCAATTCACTGATTCCATAGAAACTCCGTTGCTAGCATGACGGACCCTAACGCTGGTTTTTACAACTAAAAACCATGGTACATGGTCTATGGTCCATGGTCTAAAAAAGCCCGTGCAATTCCGCGTCGATCTTGCTAATTACCGTTCCGAGATCCTCCGGATTGTTGTTGATATCCAGATCATCAATATTTAAAACAAGCAATTTGCCTTTGTTATAGGTGCTGATCCAGGCTTCGTAACGTTCATTGAGGCGCTTCAGGTAATCGAGACGAATGGAATCTTCGTACTCTCTTCCACGCTGTTGAATATGGTTTACAAGGGTAGGTATTGAGGCGCGAAGGTAGATAAGCAAATCCGGCGGTTGAATAAAAGCGTTCAATGAGCCAAAAAGCCGGGTATAATTATCAAAATCCCGGGTGCTCATCAAACCCATGGCATGCAGGTTGGGAGCAAAAATAAAGGCATCTTCATACACCGTTCTGTCCTGAATAACGGTTTTCCCGCTATTGCGAATTTGCATGATGGTATTGAAGCGATTATTCAGGAAATAGATCTGCAGATTGAAAGACCAACGCTGCATATCTTCATAAAAATCATTGATATACGGATTGTCTTCAACATCCTCAAAATGAGGATCCCAACCATAGTGTTTGGCAATCAGGGTGGTTAGCGTGGTTTTACCCGCTCCGATGTTTCCTGCAACGGCGATATGATGCATAGGGTCAAAAATAAACCCCGAAAGATAAAATACCGCATCAATCTATACTTGATAAATCTAAAAAATCTGCTATGAAAGTTAAAATTCAGGCTATTTCGTATGAAAATCTTTGGTCAGCGCTTTATAAGCTTCCGTCCAATTCCCTTCATTATCCCGGAGTACCAATACGTTTTCACTCAAATCCGCTTCCGTTTTCTGAAATCCTAAAATAAGCCGGTGTATTTCTGATCCGGCATCATGTTGGAGCCTTAAGCGATAGAAAAGAAATAATTTTTTCGCTAAGGCCTTTTCCAGGAATTCCGATTCAGCCTGTATCGGCAGGATCACATAAAAGCGTCCATAGCTGACCAATATCCGCTCCACGCCATTTAAAAGGGCATCAAATGACAAGGCGGAAAAAGTCCGGGCAGCGCGTCGTTTTTCATCCGGCCATTCTTTATTCCCCCCTTTTTGAGTATGAATTTCCTCAAAATAGGGAGGATTTGTTACGATCAGGTCATAATGCAAGGTCTCATCCCGGATAAAATCCTGAAAAGACTCGGCATAACAGCTCAGGCGGTAGCTCCAGGGGGAGTTCTCGAAATTCTCCATTGACTCCGCAGCCGAATCTGCATCGATTTCTACTGCATCTACCAGTGCATCGGGGTGCTTTTGGGCCATCATCAGAGCCAGTACACCTGTTCCGCTTCCAATATCCAGAATATTCATTGCCCCTTCCAA
Source organism: Bacteroidota bacterium (assembly GCA_003531115.1). GTDB lineage: Bacteria > Bacteroidota > Bacteroidia > UBA8524 > UBA8524 > UBA8524. The sequence goes on from DQHT01000083.1 coordinate 24,836, forward strand.
TTCGGCAACGGCTCCCAGAACCATCGAATCGGTGCTCATGCGCTGGGCACTTTTTTCCTGTTTAAGGGAAAACTGCCTGAATTGAAAAGATTTACTCATGGTGATAGGGCTCTCCTTTGTTGATGCTGCAGGCACGGTAGAGTTGTTCCAGAAAGATCAACCTGACCATTTGATGCGAAAAGGTCATGGGCGACAGGCTTAAATTTGCGTTGGCCCTGGCATAAACTTCTTCTGAAAATCCATAGGCCCCTCCGATCACAAAAACCAGGGTATCGATGCCCTGTATGGACCAACGTTCTATCTGCGAGGCAAAATCCACCGAACGGTAGCTTTTTCCATTTTCATCCAGGAGCACCAAAAAATCGCGTTTATCCAGTTTTTTAAGGATGGATTCGCCCTCTTTGTTTTTTAAAAGATCGGTATCGAGGTTTTTGGCCTGTTTGACATCCGGAATGTATTCGCTTTGGAAGGGCAGATAATGGGGCAAACGTTTTTCATAAATAGCCATTCCTGCCTCCAGGTATGGCTCAGCCGTTTTCCCTATCATCCAGAACTTTACTTTCATTGTTTGTCGTAAATGCTGTAAAGCTGACAAACGCCTACGATCTCACCCTTGTCTTCCACCAAAACCGACAAAATTTTCCGATCGATCATAATCTGTTCTGCTTCGTGAATAGGCGTATCGGCCGCTACCCGCAAAGGATTCCTGTTGCAGAGCTCAGCTATATTGATCTCATTTAAATTTTCGATGGAATTCATGGCACGGCGCAAGTCTCCATCTGTTATGATCCCGAGCTGTTTTCCGTTGGTATCTTTAACCAGAACCAGTCCCAAGCGGCCTTCTGACAGTTTGAGTACCAGATCTTTGCCCCCGGAATTTTCAGCGATAAAAGGTAAATTATCACTGCGCATATAGTCGCGCACCTTATGGAGCAGACGACGACCCAATGAGCCTCCCGGGTGGAAACGTGCAAAATCCTCAGGCTGGAATCCCCGGGCTTCCATCAAAGCCACGGCAAGGGCATCTCCCATGACCAAAGTAGCTGTGGTAGAGCTGGTTGGTGCCAGGGCCAAAGGACAAGCCTCCTGACTCACGGCTATATTCAAATGGAATTGTGACTCTTTAGCCAGGGTCGACTCCGGGTTACCGGTCATGGCCAGTAAGGTGTTTCCGTTCCATTTGAAAAAAGGGATGATACGCAGCACTTCGTCTGTTTCTCCGGAATAGGAGATGAGCAAAATGACATCGGATTTACCCACCATGCCCAGATCGCCGTGAAAGGCTTCACCCGGATGCACAAAAAAACTGGGTGTTCCGGTACTGGCCAGGGTGGCGGCGATCTTTTGGCCGATATGGCCGGATTTTCCCATGCCGCAAACCACCAGTTTTCCTTTGCTGTTGAGAATAGCCTCAACACTGTGCTGAAAGTTTTCATCCAAACGGGAAGCCACTTCCTGCATGGCTTGTTGTTCGATGGAAAAAGTTTTTTGAGCGTTTTTGATCGCGTTATTCATGCGGGGGCAAGTTACGAAATGGTCAACAGTCGACGGTCAACAGTCGACGGCTTTCCGGAAAATTCGCCATTTATTTCTATATTTCCCTGATGAATCTTCGCTTTGTAAGTCGGTTTTTGATTCGCATTGGGATCACGTTTTTAATTTTGACTATCCTGGTCAACATAATGCATTGGCCTTATTTGCTTCCTTTTCCACTCGTTGGTTTTGGATTGATTGGGGTTGGGTATCTGCTGCGTTTTTATCTGAAGCACGAAAAAAGTGCTTTGGACTTTATCAAACTTGGTCTGGTTGAATTCTGGGTTTTACATGGGGTATTTGGATATATGGACTGTCCGGGCTATCGGTTTATGTTTTATTCTGCCATCGTGTTCCTCGTTGCCTGGTTGATCATGGGGGGTCCAAAATCTTATCTTGAAAGTCAAAATATTGAAAAAGACTCTTTTCTGTATAAGTGGTCGATCCCTGTATTAGTCCTGTTGAGCTTGTTGGTGGGAATTGGCGCCCTATTTAAGATTATGCATTGGCCACTTGGCGATACACTTACCAATATCGGCATGTTCGGCACTGCGGCTTGGGCACTACTGTTTGCCTTTCAAATTCAAAAGTCGAAAGGGAAGATTGGGTGAAACGGGAAGGTGATTGTATGGAATATCGATTCGGCTTTAATGGACAGGAGAAGGATAATGAGGTGAGTGGTCTGGGTAATAGTAATACAGCGGAGTTTTGGCAGTATGATTCGAGGTTGGGTAGAAGGTGGAATGTGGATCCGGTAGATCAGATCCAACTCTCTAATTATTCATGTTTTGCTAATAACCCAATTTACTTCGTTGATCCAGATGGGGACGTTGTTATTGGTGCTATTGCGGGATTCATTAAAGGGCTGTCTCGCAATGATGCAAGGAGAAACAGTACAGATGGCCTTAAAGGAAAAAACAGATGGCAAGAAGCATGGCGAGAAGGAGGGAGAGGTCTTAAGAATAGTGCCGAAATTTGGGGTGGATTGTTTGCTGTGGATAGACGAAGAAATGTCCCTGGAGCGGCTTGGCAACTGATTTCACGCTTTTCGTGGGAGGGTCTTCAAACTGTGACTGGTTTTATTGCGGCGCATGCTACTAATATTTTCGGGAATGTACGAAACGTAGGTTATATTGATGGGCTGACATATTTAGAACTTGGTGGCAATCGTGGTGGTACGGCTGGCATTTATGGGAACTATATGTATGGAAGTGACATGGGTAGATCACATAGGGGCTCTAACAGTACCTATTGGAATACGGCAAAAGGTCACTACAAGGCGCAACAAATGTTCGGGCCACTGATGATATTTTTAGATGCAGCCGACCTTGTGCAAAGAGGTATAATCGGAAGTTGGCTCAATCGGACGGGATTGACAAATTTCTATGATATTCTGGGAGCAAATAGCACTGCATTCTATCGTGGGGAGATAAAGTCGTATAGGTGGCCTCTTCCTTTTCAAAGAGGACGAATTGACAATAGAGACGCTGCGGTAAGAAGAAAAAAAAGGGCGCACAGAGGAGGTTACAGACAAGGTTTAAGTGATTATAAAACGGTATTTCCGCACTAAATTCTATGAAAGTAAAAATAATACTTCCGGCAATAGTGGTGTTCTTTGCATCATGCAGGGGTACCCTTTTGGTTGATTATTCAATTGAAAACAAACTAAATCTACCAGTCCTTGTTCGCTATATGCCGTTAAACGCTGGGGCCCTAATTGCCCATGATACCGTTCAGTTCGAATTACAATCTAGGCTGGAAAACATGGATTCAGCCGACTATGTCCTCAATAGACCTGATAGCTTTTCAATTGATTTTGATGAAAAAAATGTATCCTGGCTTTTTGATTCCTCTAGAATAGTGAAGTATAATTCTGCTTTGAAAGGAATAAGTTTCATAAAAAATACCGATTCAGATTTTATAGTGGTTCAATTAGCCCCTGGCTCCAAAATCCACTTTGGAAGGAGACCTTATGCGTCAAATTTTGTCAATAACCACGAACTGATTATTGCTAATATTCAAATTGAATTAGATGATACTACTGTCATTCAGAAGGAAGTTATTACATATTTGTATAGCAATAATTTCGCTCCCCAGAAGGACTATTTTCAAAATTTAGTATTTGACTCGACGCTTCTCGAATTTATTACGCGAAATACTGAGGAACTACAGCAAAAGTCTGATTTATACTTAACGCCGTCGGTTATTGAATTAAAGGGTTTAAGGCAACAATTGTACTTCATTGATTCTCTGAAAACAGAATTAAAAGTGGTAGATGATCGAACGGCATCCAAATATATATATTACTCTGTTTTTAAGGAGTTAAAGCTTGACAGAATAGGCGGAATTAATAAGTTAACCGGGGAGTACTATGAAATTGAAGTGGAATAAGTGGGCTACAGTATGAAGTTCTTTGCAATAAAAACAAGTATGCAAAATTTAAAAAAACACCATATAAGTGACTCATAATGTGGACTTAAATTTCTCGAACCGTTACATGTTCGGCTTTAATGGAATGGAAAAAGACAATGAACAAAGCGGGCTTGGGAATACTTATACAACTGAGTTCAGGCAATTGGATGTGAGGCTGGGTCGTTGGTTTAGTGTTGATAGAAAGAGTTCATCAGCGCCGGGATGGACGCCATTTAGGTCTAATTTTAACAATCCGATTATCTATACAGATCCTACGGGTTTATTTGAAACGAGGTGGGAAGATGAAAATGGCGGTCTAATAGATATTACTCCTGATGGGCAGACAAAAACAGTAAGAGTGCCGTCCGCTAGTGAGGTATTGGTAAGACATAATCTGGATGCGGCTTATTGTCATTGGCTGAATGATCCTGATGGGAACTGGACAAGTGCAACATGGAATAATGATTTAATTGCCAGGTCGGGATCAGTTACAATGCTACCAGAGCCAAAAATGGTGAATAGTCCCGTCGGCCCGATATTTATGGCGGGAACTATCCCGATTACTCCTTCGCCCTCAAGGCAATTGAAGGGAAAACCGTTCTTTGCTGCGAGTAAGCCGTTTGAAGTGTCCTTTTTTGTGGGCGCCACCCTGGATCTAGCTGAGATTCAATTTTTTGATAGTGAAACCAGAACTTGGATGGGTAAGGATTTAAAAGTTAGAAGTCTAAATGTAAACGGAAATGCTACCACAGGGGGTAAATATTCCTTTGCCAGGAAATTTTCCCGTGGATTAAATTATGCAGGTTGGGGATTGGGAGCTGTCGGCTTTTTTGATATAGAAATGCAATATAGAACGGGTCAGATTTCCAATACTCGTAGGATAGCTGATCAAGGATCGAATGCCATTCAAACATTTACCGGAATGTATGGTCTTGCCTGGGGGGTTGGATGGGAAAGTGGACGGGCAATAGCCTCAGATCCATGGTACAGGGCCAATGTAAGACCGTATTTACAGGATGCCCTCGGCGTCAAAAGGGATGAATACCCCTCGCAGTTAGGATGTGAGGTGTGTGATTATATTAAGAAAAGAGGATACTAAAGCGACAATGAAAGTAATTTATTATTATTATTATTTGTTTTATAAGCAAATAATAAAACTCAATGATCCGGATATCATGGCAATACTTGCCATTAGTTTTTGTATGACTAGTTTTGTTATCTTTTCGGTTGATACCCTTGGCGTAATTTTAACTTGTAACTTTATTAATAGCAAGTTAACAATGATCCTTACTCTGACGGTAATAACTATTTTTAATTTATTTATTTTATTCAATAAGGAAAAGAGAAAGAGCATTATACTTAGTAAACCGAAGTTATTAAAAAGTAATATTGTTAGTATTATACTTTCTTTTTCTTTTTTCTGTTCTACGATATCACTTTGGTTTTGGGTTACAGACGTATTGATAGTTTATATGAGATCCTGTAACTGAAGAATATGCCCCCTAAATTTGAATCTCCTATCATACTAGGCTGAGAAATTCGTTAAGTTCGTATTATACGAGGTGTTTTCATGATAGTACGAGTTTCGTATTTTTCCATAGCTAAAAACTCCGCGAACCGTTACATGTTCGGCTTTAACGGACAGGAGAAGGATAATGAGGTTTCGGATAAAGGTGATTAAACCTAATATGGTGTCAAGGACAATATTATTTTCAGTTGTAATTTTGGGATTTTCTTGTGCCAGTTCTAATAGGGTTAATGAACCAATAGTGGAGGGTAATCATAGGATTGAATACAGATATAAAAGTGGGGAACAAAAATTATTCGCTTATGATTCCATTCTATATAGTGTGAAACTGGATGCTTCAGCGGATATTATAACCCCGCTTGAAGTAAGTATTGGGGACTTTAAATTACATCTGGACACTTTTGAAAGAAACGACTTTGGCGCGGTAATGTATGAATCTTTTGCAGTGACAAATCGAAATTTGGGTGATTCGATATTGCATATTCAAACGAAAGCAGATACCTTTTCAATTAAACTTGATCCCATTCATAGGCGTATTGTAATTTATGGAGCACCACGTCCGCCAATGGTAACTGTAATATTATCAAATTTTGCTGGGTATGATTGATTTTTTGCAAAGCAAATCATAAATCATCCGCCTTCGCTCATAGCGATTCGATAAAACCTGAAGAATATAGAAGAGCTTCGGCGGACAAGGAAAATCATAAATCATAAATCATCCGCCTTCGCTCATGGCAACTCGATAAAACCAGAAGAATATAGAAGAGCTTCGGCGGACAAAGAAAATCATAAATCATCCGCCTTCGCTCATGGCGATTCGATAAAACCAGAAGAATATAGAAGAGCTTCGGCGGACAAAGAAAATCATAAATCATAAATCATAAATCATAAATCATAAATCAAAAATGTCAAGGCTAGCAGGATACCGCAAACAATTCGCTTATTACCAATCACTAGGGGAGAAAACAATGGCCCAGGTACCGGATGAAGGGCTGTTCTGGCAGCCCAATTCAGAGAGCAACAGCATAGCTACCATCGTCAAACACCTTTGGGGCAATATGCTTTCCCGGTGGACGGACTTTTTGACAACGGACGGCGAAAAACCCTGGCGGGAACGAGAGGCTGAATTTGACAATGACTTGATGACGCGGGAAGAAGTGATGGAAAAATGGAAGGAAGGCTGGAATACCCTTTATGCTGCCCTGGATTCCTTAACTGAGGCCGATATGGAAAAGACCATTTATATCCGCAACGAACCGCATAGCGTGGAGGATGCTATTATCCGGCAACTGGCACATTATCCTTACCACGTAGGACAAATGGTTTATATCGGCAAACTACTCCTGGCAGAAAACTGGAAATCGCTTTCTATTCCAAGGGGTGGAACGAAGGCGTTTAATGCAGAGAAGTTTTCACAAGGAAAATAAAATTAATCCGGTTCATCACTCTTCTAAGATCCTGATCAGATCATGATTGAGGTAATAAACCGCTTTTCCATCCTGTTTTGCGGTCAGAATTCCATGGTCCGTCAATTCTTTCATGTATTTCGTGAGCGTAGTCCGGCTTGTCCTTTCCAGTAATACACCGATCGAAACAGGTTTTATATAAGGCTGAGCGAATAAAATTTCATTGAGTTCCTTGGTGTACCATTTAATTTCCACTTTGCCATATTCATAGGTGGCATTCATCTGATTGATAATAGTATCGATCAGTTGATTTGTATGCATTGCTGTAGCCTTCACAGCGCTTAGCATGTATAAGATCCAGGGTTTCCAATTTTGACGCTGTGTAACTCCGCTGAGGGTATGATAATATTCCTCCTTATTTTCAATAATGTACTTGCTCAAGTATAGTCCGGGGTGGGATAGAAGTTTTTCCTGAACCAGATAAAGCAGATTGATAATCCTGCCCGTTCTGCCATTTCCATCTGTAAAGGGATGAATGGCTTCCAATTGATAGTGAGCAACAGCCATTTTAATTAGGGGGTCGGTCTCCTTGTGATGGTTCAAATAATGGATCAGATTTTCCATCAGATCCTGCACGATTTTTTTATCTCTCGGTGGGGTATAAACAACTTCCCCTCCCCTAAATTCACTGTTTCCGCGTCGTATTACAACCTGTGATTGAGGTGAACGGATGCCTTGTGTGGTATTTTTCACTTCTTGATAGACGGACACAATTGCCTCAACATTGAGCATTTCCTTTTCTTTGATGTTTTTGAATCCGGCCCATAATGCTTCCCGGTATCTTAGAACCTCCTTGGTTGCCGGGTTTGCAGCCTCCTCTTCGATGGAATCTGATATGGCCTTATACAACTCATCATCTGTGGTAAAAATATTCTCGATCGCTGAAGAACTCTTTGCCTCTTGCAAAGCGATTGTGTTTACCAGCATATCCGGGTTAGGAAGTCTCAGAATGTTTTTATTCAATTCGGCCAAAGCCCTGCTGGCATAACCCCATTGGAGGAGAATATCTATATCGAAAATTCCATCATCAGGTGGCAATATTGGGAGTAGATCAAAAGGAATATTTCTGTCGTACTTCATGATTTACATGTTCAGTTTTTTAATTTAAATTGAACATGATACGAATATATGTCCATTTTTTGAATAGTAAATTACATCATGTTCATTTTTTTTGGAAAAACTGGACATAAGAGCATAACTTGTCCATTTTTCCGTTTCGTTGGGTTTTTAATCACTAGTATCACTCTTGTTCCGTAACATAATGCAACCTAACTTTGATCACCCCCAGCAGCAGCCCATCTTGGAAAACAAGTTCCAACCGCTTCCGATAAAAAGAATTTTTTCTTTCAAGCTAATCCTGGCGCTGAGCGTGTTTTTAGGCGTTTTGGTCCTCACCCAGTTTTTGGCTTTCCAACAACTCAACCTGTATAAGGCCACACAAAAAGACGCCCGGGATGCTGAAGCGTTAGCGGTCAAAGGGCGATTGGAAGCGACTTTAAAATCCAGCATTGCCGTTACGAGTGCATTGGGATATCTTGTAGAAAACGAAGGTTTTCCGGAAAATTTTGACAAAGTGGCGAAAATTCTGCTGGCCGGAACCCGCTTCATCGATGCGATCCAACTTCTTGATTCCGGAACGATTACCCATGTATATCCATTAAAAGGTAACGAAGCCGTATTAGGATATAACATTTTAGCCGACCCTTCCAGAAATAAGGAAGCCCTCATTGCAATAGAAAAAGGGGAACTTTATTTTGCCGGTCCTTTTGAATTAAAACAAGGTGGCATGGGAATTATAGGCCGCCTACCTCTCTATCGTGAAGGCAGGTTTATCGGGTTTTCTGCGGTATTGATCAATTTGAATACATTTATTGAGTCCACCGGAATTTCTGATTATTTATCCGGCATGTACCGCTACCAGCTTCTGAAAACGGATGTAAACACGGGTAGAGAAGAACAATATTTCCCCGGAGAAAAAATTGAGATGAACGAAGAATGTAGTGTCGTGTATCTGAATGAGGGAAACTGGAAATTATGCATACAAAACCGGGCACAACTGGGTTGGTATGAGGTAAGATGGCTATCCATACTCGGCTTACTACTGGCAATTCTCGGAGGCCTGATCAGCTATCGATTGGCGCGTCAACCCAATAAACTCCGCTTGTTGGTGGATGAAAAAAGGCAGGAACTTGTTAGGGAAAGACAAAAATTCAAGGACAGTTTTTCGCATTCAGCATTCGGTAAAGCACTGATCCATATTCAATCGGAACGGATCTCGGATTATAATTCCCAATTTTTGGAAATTTTAGGGATAGAAAGAGCTGATCTGTCCTCATTTTGGGAAATGCCCTGGAAAGACCAATGTAAAAGGGATATTGCCTGCAACAGCGAGTTTACACGTAAACACCCTGATGGGACGGAACGCTGGGTGACTATTCATATTTCCCCTCTTAATGACGAATATGGAGAATATTCACATATCTGTACGGTATTCGATATCACAGAAGAAAAAACCCTGCACTTGGAGGTAGAACGGGCCTTCCAGCAACGCAATGAAATTCTCGAGAGTATCGGCGATGCGTTTTTTAGTCTCGATAAAGAGCTAAACATAACCTACTGGAACAAGCAAGCCGAAAATCTGCTAATCCATAAAAGAGGGGCTGTAATGGGTAAAAACCTGCTCAACATTTTTGGAGAATATATCAATATGGATGATATTAAAAAGCATTCCCCGCAACTTGCCCAGGGACACGCCCTCCATTTTAAACAACATATTCCCCGGCTGGAAAAGTGGTTCGACGTATCGGTTTACCCTTTCGAGATGGGTACTGCCATCTATTTCTCCGACATTACCGAAACCGTACACCATGTCGAAGCGATCGAAAAAAGGAATGAAAAACTCAGTGAAATCGCCTGGATCCAATCGCATATCGTGCGTGCTCCTCTGGCCCGCATAATGGGCATCATCAATTTGTTGGAAATGGAAGAGATCGATGAAAAAGAGTCCTTGAAACTTCGAAAACAATTGCTCATGACCGCCCATGAATTGGATACTATCCTTTTTAGTATTGTGGAAAAAGCCAATTTGATCGAGAAGGAAGTGAAGGAAGTATTAGGTTGAGGAGTCGACGGTCAACGGACGACGGTCAACAGTAAAATCATAACTCATAACTCATACCTCATAACTCATAATTCATAAATCATAAATCATAAATTTGCGCATGACTCTTTTCTCCCGCATTCAGAATGAACCTTTCTTCTTCCTCGGCCCCTGTGTGATCGAAAATCAGGAGCTGCTCTATACCGTTGCTGAAGAATTGAAGCGTGTTGAAGAAAAGTACAGGGTGCCTGTGGTTTTTAAGGCATCCTTCGATAAGGCAAACAGAACGGCCATTACTTCCTTCCGTGGTCCGGGTATAGATAAGGGTTTAGAAATGCTGGCCAAGGTAAAGGAGCGTTTCGGACTTCCTTTACTGACCGATATCCATGAAAGCAGTCAGGCAGAAGCGATCGGACAGGTAGTCGACGTGATCCAGATCCCTGCTTTCTTGTGCCGACAAACCGACCTGCTCGTGGCAGCGGCGAAAACCGGAAAAATTATTAATATCAAAAAAGCCCAGTTTTTAAGCGGACAGGACATGTATTACCCTGCCCAGAAAGTGAAAGATTCGGGCAATGAACAGATCATATTGACCGAACGCGGCAATATTTATGGCTACAATAACCTGGTGGTCGATTTCCGCAACCTGCCGGATATGGCCGAATTTGGTTATCCGGTATGTATGGATTGTACGCATTCTGTTCAAAGACCAGGAGGTGCCGGTGGAAAATCCGGGGGCGACCGTAAGTTTGTTCCTTATATGGCTCTTGCTGCCAAGGCTTTTGGGGCCAATGGCTATTTTATGGAAGTGCATCCCGATCCGGAGAAAGGATTGTCGGATGGGCCGAATATGATTTACCTTAAAGATCTGGATGGTCTGATGAATCGTCTTGTCTGATTTTTCCGGTTCCCTCTGGCTGGCGCACGAATAATTAGCGCTGAGGCGCGGAGGAATTTGACTGGTCCAGGCAAAATCTACTTCCTCAGCAGCTTCAATATCGCGTTAAGCCCTGTAGGAACTTGTCCGTATTCATACGTTACTTTTTTACCTCCCTCAGACGTAATGATCTCTATCCATTCTGCACCTCCATCAGCACAGTCGGGACATCCGATTCTCTCTGGCAGAGCATTGAAGGTTGCAAGATCAATGCTCGCTTTTAGCTCTGTCCATTCACCGGGTTTCGGAGAAAATACTTCCAGGGTTTTCGGGTAAGCTGCGGTGTCCCAACCCTTGCGGATCAAGCGTGTTCCTTCCGGGGTATATTGATACTCGGCATAACAATACCCGCGGCACATCCCAAAACTTGTACCCCATCTTATTTCAATGATTTCCGATTTATTTATACCGGAAGTACCCGCACAAGAAACTGAAAAAAGCACGACTAAAACGATCATCAAACGCATACTCACAAAAGGGCTAAAACAATGCCAGAACCCGACACCCAGAACCCATAACCACCTGCGTTTTGAAAGATCTTACTAATCTGGAATTTTCTTCAAAAGCGTCGGCGGGCGAAGCAAACGTGACCTAAATCACTTTTTCGCATCTTAAGTCTCCCGACCTTTGTATCAGAAAATCGAATAAACATGAAAGTAGAACAAATATATACCGGATGTCTGGCGCAGGGAGCCTACTATATTCACTCCGGAAAAGAAGCGGCCATTATCGACCCTTTGCGTGAAGTGCAGCCTTATATTGACCAGGCAGAAAAGGACGGGGTGACCATCAAATATATTTTTGAAACACATTTCCATGCCGACTTTGTTTCGGGACATATCGACCTGGCGAAAAAAACCGGAGCCACCATCGTATACGGACCAACAGACGCCCAACTCGGATTTAACGCCCATATTGGTTTTGATGGCGAACGGTTTAAGATCGGTGAGATGGAAATTGAACTCCTCCATACCCCCGGACATACCATGGAAAGTTCTACCTACCTGCTTCGGGATAAAACAGGAAAAGAACAGGCTATTTTTACCGGTGACACGCTTTTTATTGGGGACGTTGGCCGCCCGGACCTGGCACAGAAAGTTAAAGCGGAACTTACCGAAGATATTTTGGCTACCCACCTTTTTCATTCATTGCGTCATAAGATCATGCCATTGCCCGATGATCTTATCGTTTACCCTGCGCATGGAGCCGGGTCGGCCTGTGGGAAAAACATGAGCAAAGAAACCACCGATACCCTGGGCAATCAGAAAAAAACGAATTATGCCCTGAGGCCGGATATGAGCCTGGAAGAATTTAAAAAAGAAGTGCTTACCGGACTTACCCCTCCTCCCTCCTATTTCCCCAAAAATGTACTGATGAATATCCAGGGCTATGATGCGATCGATACGGTATTAGAACGCGGAACACAGGCACTTAGTCCGGATGCATTTGAAACCGCCGCTAATGAAACACAGGCATTGATCCTTGATACCCGTGATCCGGAGACTTTTGCCAAAGGCTTTATTCCGAATTCCATTAATATTGGTATAGATGGAAATTTTGCTCCCTGGGTGGGAACCATGATCCCCGATATACGTCAGGAAATTCTCCTGGTGACCGATCCCGGCCGCGAGCTTGAGGTAGTTACCCGACTGGCCCGTGTAGGCTATGACTTTGCCATTGGCTATTTAAAAGGAGGAATCAACTCCTGGAAAGCGGCCGGAAAAGAAGTGGATAGCATCGAATCCATTACGGTGGAAGAACTAGCCGACAGGATCAATAAGGGCCATATCAATATACTGGATGTACGCAAACACAGCGAATACCTTTCTGAGCATGTAACAGGTGTTGAAAATGTACCGCTGGATTATATTAACCACAACATGGCCCAGATCGATCCGGACAAAACCTACCATATCCATTGTGCCGGAGGATATCGATCCATGATATTCAGCTCCATCTTAAAAGCACGTGGTTTCGATAAAGTAGTGAATATTCAGGGAGGTTTTTCGGCCATTAAACGTTCCGGATTGTTTCCGGTGACGGACTATGTTTGTCCGACGACTTTGCTTTAACCTTTCGTAAACCCTATCCTTTTTCTCGGCGCACTCCATTCGTTCCATTCCCTTTGCTGGATGATGGCGTCGATCACTTCGCGTAATACTCCTCTACCTCCAAGGGCTTTGGTTTGCAAATGCACATGGGGCACCACGTAAAAGGAAGCGTCGGCCGGGGCTACGGCTATACCGGCTAAGGTGAGAACCGGAATATCGATCACATCGTCGCCGATATAAAGGATCTCTTTATCCTGGCGTTTAAATTCCTTTTTAAATTCCGAATAGGCAGTTTCCTTTTTGCCTTGTCCGAAACGTACAAAATCGATCTTCAGGTCTTCCATCCGTTTTCTCGCTGCGACGGAATCGCGACCCGAAATGGCTCCAAAGACAATGCCTTTGCTCTGCATGAAGGAAATGAGTTGTCCGTCGCGGACATGAAAATTTTTGATCTCCTCCCCCTTTGCGTCCAGGATGATGCTACCATCCGTTAGTACCCCGTCTATATCAAATAGTATGGCTGTAATAGCCTTGTAGTCAACCATACCTTACTCTTTACAGGGTATATACATCAAAAGCGAATGGAGTTGTCCATCGCGGAAAAACGCCCGGTAAGCCAGGCCGCTTTCATCTTTGTAAACGGTATAGGCGATCTCTTTGATACCCTTGATACGTTCCACTTCTTGCCGGGTGTTTTTACACTGACAGCGCCGTATTTGGCGTTCGAACTTTTTCAGACTGAGGCCCGATTCCAGTTCAAGTCGGTTTATGGTCACCTCGTTTTCGGTGTTTCTGAAGTCCACCATAAACAAAACAAGGGTGTCCTTGCCGGCCATATAACATACCCCGTTGATATAATTCAGGGTAAAGAAGTTTCCTTTAAAGTAGTCGCTGATACCACAATCGACCTTTAATCGGTTGGTGCTATCGGCTTTTGTATCATAAATGATAGCACGTTCACGGGTTTCGAACAGTCCGAGGCTGTCGTTGATCTCAACGTCGGTGGGTTTTAGTTGCGCAGCGGCACTTATGGAAATGATGGTTACGACTAAGCTTAATAGATATTTCATGGGTTAGAAGTTTTCCCCGCCTACGCTAAAGCTTCGGCGGGCATGAGTGTTCAGTTTTCAGTGTTCAGTTTTCAGGCGAGCGGCCGGCGTAAGCCGGCTGGTAGATTGAGTTTTCAGTTTTCAGTTTTCA
>DQHT01000070.1:0-141 GCA_003531115.1 Bacteroidota bacterium
GATTGTGCAGGGAATGCAGCCGATCATCGGCTATAATTACGGTGCAAAATTACGGGGGAGAATTACACAAACCGTTAAACTGGGGTTAATCGTATCAACGATTATAGCCTCCATTATTTGGGTTGTGCTGATGGGAATTCC
>DQHT01000070.1:197-3833 GCA_003531115.1 Bacteroidota bacterium
TTTTTGCATTGATTATTTTGTTAAAAGACCGAAAAATCCTTTTTCCCAACCCATCCCGAGAAGGGTGCCAGCATTGATTCGTTTTCTTCGATGCATCCTTCATTTATAATTCCATGTAAGGATATTAAAAATACTAGAAAGCCGACCCGTGCTCAATGTGCATATCCGGGCGAATCCCGACGGGGTGACTGTGAGGACATAACCATTGTGGTATATGAACTACCCATGGAAAACTGGGGAATACGTGGTGGAAAACCTGCAAATGAAGTGAATTTAGGGTTTAAGGTAGATGTTTAATTGTTTTGCACGGGGGTATGTTGTGTGAACGGCTTGCTGGTGTGACAACGATACAAAAGCAGTAAGGAGGCAAAGGTAGGATGAAACAGTGGAAGGTTGGAATATTACTTTTTAACGAGGTCGAGGTATTGGATTTTGCTGGGCCTTTTGAAGTATTTTCAATTACTACTTACTCAGAGGGAAATGTGAAACCATTTGANNCAGCAAGGGTTGCAGCGTCCCCAGAATGAATATTTGGAACTACAGCCTATTCTCTGCCGACTTACAGAACCTTATTTACAACATTTGGGCTTAAAGTGAGTTAAATTCGGGGTTTTTCTTAACACTTTATTACAAAATTTAGGAAATTAACTAAATTTGTTAAAACTCGCCAAACTAGACTTTAAGTTGCCTGAATTATTGACGGATGACGAGATGGCAAGGGTACTGGTCCAAGCAAATGAGCTGAAATCTTGGGCTAGCCAAATTCGCTTGTTAGGGGTTGCCCCTAATACCCTTTTTGATGGTTTCTTCTCATCAGAATAGAAGTGATAATATAGGCGAAAATAACTGTCAATGAATGGATGAAAGGGAGAAGAAAGGAAGCAGTGAGAACATGCTCACTGCTTTTCAGTATATACAGGCGTTTTTATCCAGAGACATTATCCTTTTGTTAAATGAAGGCACCAGTCTTTTATGGTATAGATCCTGTCTGCCACATTTTCCAGCAATCTCTGGTCATGGGAAATGAATAGAATCGTTCCCATATAATTTTTCATTAGTACTTCCAACGCTGCTACACTGGGTAAATCAAGAAAGTTGCCGGGTTCATCTATTAGCAGGATATTATAGTGCCCAAGAAGCATTTTGGCTAACAACAATTTGATGATCTCTCCACCGCTCAACATTGATAATTCTTTTTGGATGTCATTTTGAGAAAAACCCATAGAGGCTAGCACAGAACGAATTTCTGACTGCTGATAGTCACAGTTTTCTTCCATATACGCTATGCCCCCTTGATCTCGATTGAATTTATAGCCGTTTTGGGCAAAATAACCGATTTCCGCTTTCGGAGAAACGGAGATACCGGTTTCCTGATTCAAAATCATATACAACAGAGTGGTTTTTCCTGTTCCGTTTCCGCCGGTGAACGCCACCTTCGCTCCCAAAGGGATTTGAAAGGATGCCTTTTGAAACAACACTTTATCCCCAAAACACTTGTTGATTTCCGTTCCAGTAATAGGATAGGGATTATGCAGAGCCAGCGCCTGACTTTGACGAAAGCGGATAACTCGGGTCTTTTCAGGGGCATGTACATCACCCATTGCCTCTATGCGATGTTCCATAGACTTTGCGGCATTGTAAAGGGTTTTTTGCTTGCTTCCCATTGTTTTTTGATGACCAAGGCGACCGCCGCTTTCGGTCATGACTTTCTTTACCGCTCCTTTTGCTTTTTGATCGACCTTACGTGCCTGCTTACGTTTATCCTTAGCGGCCCGTTCCAGACGGTCCCGCTCAGCAACAAACTGGTCATACCGGACTGCTTGATTATGATATTCTTCCTCCTTATGGCGGAGATAGTCGGAATAATTTCCCCAGTACTCTGTAATTTTTCCTTCTTTTAGTTCCCAGATTTTATTTACGACCTCATCGAGGAAGTAACGATCATGGCTGATGATTAGCAGTGCACCTGAGAAATATTGGAGCTGGCCGATCAAAAAATCAATTCCCTCGCTGTCGAGGTGACAGGTGGGTTCATCGGCAAAAATGCCATGCACCTGTCCGGAGAGTGCTTGGGCGACCTTCAACCGGGTTTCT
The DNA here is from genome assembly GCA_003531115.1 of Bacteroidota bacterium. Taxonomy (GTDB): domain Bacteria; phylum Bacteroidota; class Bacteroidia; order UBA8524; family UBA8524; genus UBA8524. The sequence continues at coordinate 2,292 of DQHT01000070.1, forward strand.
TCACCGCCGCTAATATTTTGCGTGTTCAGCCCGCTGACACCGAGCTTGCCCATCAGGGCATAATCTGTAGATTCCTGAATAGCAGTTTCCTCCAGTTGCGGGATATATGCAAAACTCCCCGAACGTTTTACCTTGCATCCGGGCGGAATTAATACCCCAAGTAGCACTTTGAGTAAGGTGCTTTTTCCTGCTCCGTTACTGCCGACCAATCCGATACGGTCATAATCATACAACTCCAGTTCCTTAATATTCAATACTTCGCGGCCTGTATATTCCACGCAAATATCAATTGCTTTTAACAACAACTCCATAGTTGATTCCTCCTGTTTTTAAATCGCATATTTTCGTTGACTGAACCGCAGGGAAAATCCTGCGATTTAAACAGGAAGGTTTATATGAAGATATAATACATTGCGATTCCTCCTACATTATTTTTATCAAACTTTCGAACCTGTAGAAGCTTATTGCTAATTCCATTTTTGCTTATGGCAATAAAAAATGCAGGCCGCAAGTCCGCAATACGGGCTTTCGGTCTGCATTTTAACGAGAAAAGACAAACAGATAGGAATAGCTTGAAACTGCTATACCTAGCCGACACCTATGTCCTGCTTCGTAAAGACAAACACAACAAAAAGCCCACAATTGTGGAAGGATTTACTGCTTTTTTATTGCCTGCTTATCTTAAACGAACAGAATACATAGATATGTGTCTCCTTTATCAATACAATTTTCTGTTTATTATAGCATCTTAATGTCAAGATTGTAAATTGCTAAAATTCCCAAGACATAAGGGAGACACAGGAATTTTATGAATTTTGTCTTAATGAGCATCCCATCATTGTGAACGATACAGCGCGAATATACATGTAACAGAACAGAAAAAAGAGCGTTCAAATCCCATACGAAAGGAGATGAAACGATGAGAAAACGTGGAATTCCAATCCCTGTACGGCTTAATGCCCATGAGAAACAAAATCTTTCCAAGCAAGTGAAAAAGTCAGGTCTTTCACAGGAAGCATTTATCCGCTCTCTCATCAACGGCTATGTGCCCATGGAACTGCCCCCTCCCGACTATTTTCCTATGACGCGCGAGCTTCACGCCATAGGCAGTAACCTGAACCAGATTGCGGCAAAGGCCAATGCCACCGGGCATATTGACAAAACGGCATTTCAATATGAAGCCAACCGGCTCAGAAAGGCGGTACAGGATATTTTTGAGGCGGTTACAGCACCGGAAAGGAGGAATGGCGATGGCAACCACGGCGATATGGGATGTAACCGACCACCTTGATCGGGTGGATTCGCTTACTTCAAAGGATACCAAAATGGTACNNGTAGATTTTTGTTGCGAGCAAAAAATCCATTATCAACCAATAAAACCATCAGCAAGATGAATATAACACTTAAAATATCTACCGTCAATTTAAAAAATCGTTTTCCCCAAGAAATTAGTGTATTCAGCACTGAGGAACTTAAAGAATTCATGGCACAGGGAACGATCATCAAAAAGAAGAAGGAGTATCTTCTAATAATACATCATCG
>DQHT01000119.1 GCA_003531115.1 Bacteroidota bacterium
TTTCCGTCGGAACCGGCAATTGAAAAGGCTTTAAGTCTAAAATTTTATGAAATACTCCAAATTGCCAAGCTAAAATTAGAGCAAGACCAAAGGCCAAGGGCCATAATATGTTGATCACTTTGTTTTTCACGCCCGTACACCTTCTTTCTTGGGTGCAGTATTTTGCCAGGGCAGACAAAACCGCTCAGCAAAGACGACAATGTAAAAGCTGATAATTCCCATAAAAGCGCTGGTGAGAACCGATGCCCAAAAGATGTTTGAGGAATTGGAATACAGAGCATAAAGGATCTTAACCCCAATGCCACTTTTGGATCCTAACATATCCACTAAAATGGAGGCCGTAACCGCCATGGGGGCAGCAATTTTGAGTCCTGTAAATAAATAGGACATAGCAAACGGGAACATTAGTTTTTGATAGACTTTAAACTTATTAGCAGCTATTGAAAAGAGTAAATCTTTCTTGTCCTGCTCCACGCTCTTTAAACCGCTTAACATGTTGACGGAAACCGGGAAAAAGGTAATATAGGCCGCGATTACGATTCGCGATACATTCATATCTCGCACGATATTAAAGATAATCGGAGCAAGTCCTAAGACCGGAATCATCTGGGAAACAATTAAATACGGGAAGGCAATTCTTTCCATGGTTTTAGATAAGCTCATGATTACGGCCAGAAGAATTCCTACAGCGGTGCCCAGAGCAAAGCCGATTGCCGCTCTGGAAAACGTCACCGCGCCCGCTTCCAACAACGTTTTCCAATTTTTCAAGAACGTCAGGGCAACGATATGCGGATAGGGGAGCTTCGTGGCCGCCATGGGATCATGAAGGACATCTTTCAAGAGAAACGAGGCTAATTCCCATACCACAATAATCCCGATGACCCAAACAATCCCCACAATTCTTTGTTCCTTTTTGTCAATAGCCACGCTCACACCCCCTCAAAGCTCCTTCTGATCTTGGTCACATATTCGTAGAACTCTGAAGTTTCCCGAATTGAATTTTCGCGCGGGCGGGGTAAATCAATATCAACGATAGCGGAAATTCTACCCGGATGCGGTGATAAGACCACAACACGATCCGATAGGAAAACAGATTCCGGTATATTATGAGTGACAAAAATTACTGTTTTCTTGGTCTTACTCCAGATATTCAATAAATCTTCGTTCAATTTTTCGCGGGTAAACTCATCCAGTGCCGAAAACGGTTCATCCATTAACAAGAATTCCGGATTTAAGGCTAAAGCCCGGGCTATCCCCACTCTCTGCTGCATACCCCCACTTAACTCAAACGGATACTTATAGCCGAAATCTTGTAATCCTACCAATTCCAACATCCGCGTGATCCGGGCTGTTCGCTCTTTTTTGGGAATTCCCATGATTTCCATCGGCATGCAAATATTTCTTCGAACCGTTCGCCAATCATAAAGAACCGGACTTTGGAACACAATTCCATACTTTTGCTGCATTCTTATTTCCCTAGGTGATTGACCACGTATCGATACGCTGCCTGAAGTGGGTTGAAGCAGATCGGCAATAATCCGAAGTAAAGTTGTTTTCCCGCAACCAGAAGGTCCCAGTAGGGAGATAAATTCTCCTTCCTGAATGTTAAAATTTACGTCAGTCAAAGCTAGAATGTCTTCGCCGTTATTAACCGAATAGACCATGCTTACATTTTTTATCTCAATTCCAGTTGCATTCATCAATAAGACCTCCTTTTTAAAGGCTTAGGCTTGCGCCAATTCTCTTGGTACAGGTGAAAAGCCTTTGGTGCTTGATCCAGTGCTACCCAAAAGTTCAATTCACAAAAAAAAGGGTCTAAAATCTTATCTCCTCAAAGGTCGATAAAATCTTATCCCCTGCGCCGTTGCAGTNNCAACCCACACACATTTTAGGGTTTAGAATAGGCTTACCGTTTGATCCATCCACTGCCAAGGCCTGATGACCACCGTCCCAACATGACAGGTAGCATCGACCACATCCCAGACAAAGACTGCGATCGAACTTCGGATACGAAATAGAATGACGGTTTAACTCATCGGCGGACACTAAATTCGGCAAAGCCCTACCTACCATTTCCTGCACTGAAGAAAAACCTTTTTCTGCCAGATAGAAGGAAAGTCCTGCGGTTAAATCATCGATGATCCGGTATCCATACTGCATCACTGAAGTTGTTACCTGAAGATTGGCACATCCCAAGGAGATAAATTCAGCAGCATCACGCCAAGTCTCGATCCCCCCCATGCCGCTGATGGGCGTATCTTTTAAATCAGGATGTTTCTTTAGATCATGGATGAAGCGCAAAGCAATAGGTTTTACTGTTTTACCGGAGTATCCTCCGACACAAGACTTGCCATCAACCTGAGGTTCGGAACTAAAATCATCCAAATGAATATTCATAATGCTCTTGATGGTATTAATGGCTGCAATCCCGGTGGCACCGTTCGTCATGGCCGCCAGGGCAGGAATCTCCATATTTCCTAGATTCGGTGTCATCTTGGCCAAAATAGGTAACGGAGTTCCTTTTCTCGTTGCTTTAGTATAGAGAGCAACTAATTCAGGACTCTGTCCAACATCGGAACCTAATCCTTCACCTGTCATATGAGGACAGGAGAAATTGCATTCGATAATATCAACACCCGCTGCTGTCACCTGGTCTGCCAAATACGTCCATTCTTCTTCGTTCTGGCCTATAATCGAAGCAATAAGAATTTTATGGGGAAAGTCCAGCTTAAGTCGTTTCAAATAAGCTAAGTTTTCTTCTAAGGTATGATCCGAAATTTGTTCAATATTTTTAAAACCGATAAATGAGTTCCCTTCCTTACGAATGGTTGAAAACCTGGGGGATACCTCTTGCGGAACAAAGGTTCCAATGGTTTTAAACGCCGCTCCAGCCCATCCCCTGGCGAACGCCCTGGCCACCATATCATAATTACTGGCAACGACAGAGGATGACAAAAAGAATGGATTTTCACAAGGTATTCCACAAAATTCAATACTTAAATCGACCTTTGGGAGTTTAACCTGTCCTTTTTGCTTTTGCCAATTCTCCACATACTCCATAAGCTGCGGAATTCTCACCGGACGATCAATCCTGCCTAATAAACACGCTTCACCACAACTTTTTTCCTCACACGCCTTGCATAGTTCACCATCTCCGACAACCTCTGCTGCACCGCTGATATTTTCAAAGCGCAGAGAGCGAATTACCTTAGCCGGATCCAGTCCGTGAGGACAACTTGTTGTACAGGGGGCGGTATAACAGAGTAAACAGCCATCCGATTCGTTTCTGGCCGAAAATTCATTAAGTGCTCTCACCTGCAAACGACATCCTCCTCGCTTATTTTTATTTAACCTTGATTGGTATGAAAATTATACCTGCATTAATAAACTCTGATTTTACAGGCATTTTGGTGTTTTTCCCCCAAGGCGTATTTACTGTGTTTCTCCTTGTAGGTATAAAAAATGCGGGATTTTAGGTTCTTACTACTACTTCGTACTTCTTAACCTTTACTTCTTAACTTTTCTTCTGACCCTTTACTTTCTTCCAGCTCGTTTTACAAACTTGCCCCAACCCGGTTCTCCGACAAAGTCTCCGTCTTGATAGACCAGTTTACCTCTCGAAAAAGTCATCACCGGATAGCCATGCATCTGTTTGCCCTCCCAGATAGTATGATCATAATCGGAATGCATAGTAGACACTGAAACGGTAAAATCTTTATTCGGATCGTAAATTACAATATCGGCATCCTTTCCCACGGTAAGGGAACCTTTCTGCTCACAGCCAAAGATTTTGGCTGGATTGGATGCACATAACTCCACTACTTTATTAAAGGAAAGTTTTCCTTTATTGGCTGCCGCCAACATATAGGGATACATATTTTCAATACCAGCACAACCATTGGGAATCTTGGTAAAATCATCTTTCCCCCAATCTTTTTCATAACTTTGGAACGGACAGTGATCTGTGGCAATGGTATCAATTCCACCTGTCTTAATAGCTTTCCAAAGGGCGTCTTGACTTTCCTGCCCTTTCATGGGCGGAGAACAGACAAAGTTCCGACCATCTTCCCGTTTATAGACCTCGCTAGTAAATTCCAGATATTGCGGACAAGTCTCTACATAGACTTCATAACCATCCCTTTTAGCATCGATCGCCACTTCCAATCCTTCTTTATCGGCCATATGGACAATATAGAGCGGTGCCTCAAGATTTTTGGCCCAGTGGATCGC
>DQHT01000001.1 GCA_003531115.1 Bacteroidota bacterium
CTCCAAGTCTCCAAGTCTCCAAGTCCCCTCGTTCCCAAGTCCCCTCGTCCCAAGTCCGCTCCCTCGCTCCCTCGCTCAGGACGCAGTCCCGCTCCCTCCGCCTACGCTATTCCCTCCACTTCGTTCCGGTCATAGCTTCGGCGGACGATGTCCGCTCCCTCAACCCTTTAGCAGTACCTCCATCAAATTCTCCAAGCCCTTTTCCCTGTGTTTGTTGCGTTCATGGTAAAATCCCATGGTCATTTTGAGGTAATCGACTTCTTCGCCAAAAAATACCAGTTCGAGTGTAACATTTCCATAACGGCGGTTGATGGGGAGGCCTTTCATCATGGCTTCATACACATCCGGTTTTAAATAATGCCGTTCAATGGTTAAACGAATACCCCCATCCAGAATTTCCCGGCGTTGGTCTGACATATACAGGGTATAGCCCTCTCCCAATATTTTTTCACGCCAATAGTCCATCAAAAAGCGGTAAGTGTCTTCATCCCAGTCATCCTGTCCATGTACAATAAACATGGCGTAAGTAGGGGTTTGTATGACATCACATTCCAGGCTTCTTTCGCCGAGTATCGATAACTCATAAAATTCCCTTATCCGGCTGATGACGTGATCACGCTCCATACCAGATTTCCAGCTGTTATAAGCCAGTTCGTACGATTTTTCGCGGATTAATTTTTTTGGGGATTCCATAGGAGAGGCTTTGCTGGCTAACGAAAAAGACCAGGGTTTTAGTATGCCATAATTTTTTTTCAATTTACCATTTACCTCTCAATTAATAAAGGAATGTATCGGCGTACTGTTCTGCCTAAATATTCCAGATATGAAAAACGTATTCTTATTTTTTATGCTGACCTCTACCCTGATCGGGGTTGGCGTTATGATGAAACCGGTTCATCCGGCCGCGATCAAAGGAGTTGTTCTCGCGGGAACAGAAGCAGTTTGGGTGGCAAAAATTGATCTGCTCGACAGTAACCGCCAACTTATTTCCAGCACGCTCAGCGATGAAAAGGGAAATTTTTCTTTTGACTCATTGCCTCCGGGAAATTATTCCCTGCACATTACCCATGCCTCTTATTTAAGTGCATTCTTGGAAAATGTGCAAATTGGCGATGGACAGCAGAAGAAAGTACAGGTGCAACTCAGTGCTGTTGCTGCTGTTCCGGAACGAAAAGATGAAGTTCGGGAAGTGCCCCGGGGAGAAACTTTACGCAGCCATGAAAAAAGAAAAGCTGCCGTTCGGGGTGAAATGCTTGCAGAACCTGAAGGAGCCTACGACGAATATACTGCCCCTTCAGAAGGAGACTATGAACCAGGTACTTCGACCAGTCCCGGTATCGGGCCAGGCACTCTTACTGCAGGAGAAATTAACGACTACAGCAAGTGGGTACTTTGGGAAGACTTGACCCAAACAAGCTTTGAGGCTTTCCAGACCCAATGGGGTTTTTACCTGAAAAACCGCTACCCCGTGCAGGTAACTTTTGAAAACGGGGTGCCAATTGTTGATGCTGAAGTAAGGCTCTTGAGCAACAAAAATGAAGTGGTATATCTGGCTCGCACTGACAATACAGGAAAGGCAGAACTCTGGGCAGATATGGTTACGGAGGTAAAAGACCGCATGGCAAGAAGGTATAAAGCTGTTGTGAAATACAAAGGAGTGGAATATACTTTTCCTCGTCTGGATGCCCATCCCAATGGGATCAATACCCTGAGTTTAAAAGGAAAATGCGAAACTTCGGCCGTCCTCGATATTGCATTTGTAGTTGATGCCACAGGCTCAATGGGCGATGAGATCAATTACCTGAAATCAGAACTGGCCGATGTGATCAACAGGGTTAAGGCACAAAATGAGCATTTGAACCTGCGCACAGCGTCTGTATTTTACCGCGACCATGGCGATCAATACCTGACCCGCCAAAGTGATTTTTCACCCTCGGTTACAAATACCCTGGATTTTATCCAGAACCAATATGCGGCCGGAGGAGGAGATTTTCCAGAGGCTGTTGATGAGGCACTTGATGCCGCGTTAAACCGACTATCATGGAGTCGGGATGCGCGTGGCAGAATTTTGTTCCTCGTTTTGGATGCTCCTCCTCATCAGGCCGACTCGGTGGTGAAACGCCTGCATCAACTTGTATACAAAGCCGCTGCCATGGGCGTTCGTATCATTCCCATCACCGCATCAGGTATCAATAAGGATGTTGAATTCCTGATGCGCTCCATGGCGCTTGCCACGAACGGAACCTATGTTTTCCTGACCGACCACAGCGGAGTAGGAAACAAACATCTGGAACCTTCAACAGATTCGTATGAAGTTCAAAAACTCAATGACCTGATGGTAAATCTCATTAACCGCTATGCCACTATTACGGAATGCGACCAGCAGATTCCTGATGATCCTGAACCCGACAGTTCCCAAAAGCAGGTTCAGATCCTGACCGACAGCGCCAACCAGATTTATGAAAAGCTTAAACTAACTTGTTTCCCTGTTCCAAGCACAGGCCCTATAACTTTTGATGTAAGCCATGCCGGAGGGGTCATTTATGTTTTCGACAGTAACGGCAAGGTGGTATTGCGTTTCGAAATGACAGAAAGAAGTCGCCTGAAAACGGACCTGGTTCAGCTGGCCTCCGGATTCTATTTTGTACGCTATGAACTTCAGGGCAAATGGGTGAGTGAAAAGATCGTATTGAGGAGCTCCTGACCCTTCGACTAGCTTGGCAGCTTAACATGACGTAAGTTTGCGCCAGAATTCGACAGATGAAGATCACTTTTTGCGGAGCAGCACGACAGGTAACAGGGAGCATGCATTTACTTGAACTCGAAAGCGGGTACAGGGTATTGATCGATTGCGGACTCGATTATGAGCAGCAAAGGGAATTTCACCGGGGAGCCAAGGTGAATTTCCCTTTTATGCCTTCGAGTATTGATTTGATGATCCTTACCCATGCGCATATTGATCATTCAGGAAATATTCCAACCTTGGTTCGCCAGGGATTTGAAGGGAAGATTCTATGTACACCTCCAACGGCAGAACTGACCGGCTCTCTGCTTCTTGATTCGCTCAAGATCATGGAAATGGAGATGCGCAAAAAAGAAGCGAACCGTAAAAAGGGAAAAAAAGGAAACAATCAGGGCTCTATTTATGGATACCGCGATCTGACCGAAGCCCTGGAAAGGATGATCACCCTTCCTTTTGACAAAGATTTTGAAGTTAATGAGTTCTTGTCCATCCGTTTTCAGGAGGCCGGCCATATTTTGGGTGCCGCTTCCGTGAAAATGACCATTCAGGAAAAGGGAAAACAAAGGGTAGTAGGCTTTACCGGCGACCTGGGCAATTACAGCTCCAAACTCATGAAGGACCCGACTCCTTTCGAAGGCATTGATTACCTCATAACAGAAAGCACCTACGGAGGCAGAGTCCATGCCGCCAAAAGAACGCCGGAGGAAGAGCTCATGCATTATATTGATGAAACCTGTGTAAAACAACCGGGCAGGTTGGTTATCCCTGCCTTTTCAGTTGGACGTACCCAGGCCATCATCTTTGCCTTAAATGAACTTTACCAGCAGGGCCGGCTCCCCGCCATCAAGTTTTTTGTGGATAGTCCACTGGCCATTCGCACCACCGACACCTACGCAAAATACAGCGAATACATGAATGAGGAGTCGCAACAGTTTATGCACCGCTACGGTTCGCTCTTCGATTTTGAGTATTTGGAATATATCAGCGACAAGCGGGATAGTGAAAAAGTACAGGATCATTATGAACCTTGTGTGATCATATCTGCCGCGGGCATGGTGGAAGGCGGAAGGATACAGGAACATGTGCGCAACAATATCCGAAATACATACTGCACCATCCTGATCGCAGGATTTTGTGCTGAAGGAACATTGGGCCATCGTTTGTTAAGCGGCCAGGGCCATGTACATATCAATGGAAAAGAATTCCCGGTTTTCTCCAAAGTCGAAAAAACCGATGCCTTCAGCGCCCACCCCGATCATGCAGGATTAAAACAGTTTATTGAAGCCTCGGGAGGGAAAAATCTCAAAGGCATATTCCTTGTTCACGGGGAAGAAGCTTCCATGCTAAGTCTGGCCAGTGATCTGGAGCTGAACGATTACAAAAATGTTTTTGTTCCCGAGAAGTTGGAGCAGTTTGAGGTGATGTAAGTTGTTCCCACTCAGGTTTTACCATAAAATTGGATTGATTATGCTCACGTCAGGCGAAGGAGGGTTCTGGGTAAGGGGTTTCGGGTTATGGTAGCTTTCGTCATGGTGAGCGGGAGCTTGTCCTGAGCCTGCCGCAGGGAACCATGGCGAAAGATGCCAGGCACCTGACTTGGAATTGACTACTCCGACTTACTAACCCGAATAAAATGATTGCTTCCGTCCTGTTTATGGAGTTTAAGAATATAGACCCCGTCAGCTAATCCATGTACTTCTATTTGATTTGACTCAAAGAAACCTATCGCAACTTCCCGGCCTTGAAAATTTAAGAGTGACCAGCTTTGGTATGGAGCGATGTCGCTAACATACAAGTAGGTGGTGAATGGATTTGGATAAATGGCAATGGTTGGCATTTCGGGTAATCCAACCGGGAAATACCCTGAGGTATCGGGAATCGTGTCGCTCATTTTATAAATACCACATATTCCTGCGCCTTCTGAAAATTCAAAACCCTGAACGCTAGTTTGGTCTATTCGGCCGTTCAGAATACTATAGTAATATTCAGGTTCATTACCTGGAGCAGGAATCTTTATTGCCGGGTTTCCGTCGATTTCAAGTAAATCGGTCCTTTGATCCGCCAATTGAAAGTAGTAGCCCGCACTTTGATGGCTGGAAATATAGCAGGGCAAGTAAAACCGAATTCCATTCGAATCCGAATCCTGATGGGAACCAAAAATTTCAACAGGTCCTATTAAACTAAGCGCATTAAAAGGAGAAGCTGCCTGATCATAATTTGATTTTAAATAGAGATGGGTGGAGGTATAGGCATACTTTTCAGATTTGTAGAAGGGCGGATTTCTCATTATGGAACGTGTAGTCGAGTGGTGGTAATGACGGTATACAGTTCGTATAGAATCCGGATATCGGTTGATCTGAATGGGTAAGCGCATGATATTTTCGGAAATTGAAATGAATTTATCATAGGTCTCTCCAAACCCTTTGTAGGCGCATATCCATTCATTCATATTCATCGTGTAGTACTCATGAAAAGCCGGAGTATAACAATGGTCTTTTTTCTTTTGTGATCCTATATAATGGTACATAAATCCGTGTTCATTATGGAGGTGAAACTCAAGTAGACCACTTGATTTACTCAATTTGAGGTGATCCCCCAGATCAGAGCTATAAAACCTCACACTATCAGGTTGTCCATAAATGGAATCCATACCAACAGATACCAAGCGCATCGAGTCGCCATTCATCCACAACCAGGGGTCGTTAATTCCCGCTTCTGATTCAAATATCCATTCATTACCCGGTTTTCCTCCTGAAACGCGTCCATCGGGATAATATCGGATCTTGTCTCCGAGCCAAGAATGCTGTCCGCTTAACAGCCATCTCCCAATGGTGTCACCAGGGCATTTCTTGCAAGGGACCCACCCACTGTGCAAGTTTTGAATATGGATTCCCGCTGAATCTGTTTCATCCCGTACACCCAGTGTATAATCGGCTACTTCAACCACATGCTCGCTCGTCCAGTTGCTCAACATAGGGTCGTGTGAAGCGAAGAACAAGGTGTCGTTTTCCGGCAAAAATCGCCATGATTGCGCAAAAGAGCCGGAGAAAATGAACAAACTACCTACAAGGAACAGGGTTTTCATAAGGTTCGGTTTTTAGGATGACACCTACAAGCATGTAAACGTTGCCTCAAATCCCGTCACCCTGAGCAGGCAAACGGCATATCAGACTTAGAATTAACCCTACGCCGTGTCGAAGGGCCATAACCCCAAACCCATAACCCGATTTTACCGCCCAATTCTGACACTCTGTCAGTTTTTGCTTTACAATCCTCTTCCAATGGCGTATTTTTGCAGCCTTAATTATGGATTTACAAGCAATCAAACAGCGTTTTGAAATTGTGGGGAATTCCCCCAAGCTCAATTTGGCTTTGGAGACGGCCATGAAGGTAGCTCCAACGGATATAACCGTGTTGATAAACGGAGAAAGTGGAGTGGGAAAAGAGGCGTTTTCAAAGATCATTCATTTTATGAGTCCGAGGAAACACGGGCCTTTTATTGCCGTAAACTGCGGTGCTATTCCTGAGGGGACCATCGATTCGGAATTATTTGGTCATGAGAAGGGATCCTTTACCGGAGCACACGATACCCGTAAGGGCTATTTTGAAACGGTTAGTGGTGGAACGATATTTCTGGATGAAGTAGGCGAACTGCCTTTGGATACCCAGGCCCGGCTGCTTCGGGTTTTGGAAACGGGGGAATTTATCAAAGTAGGTTCATCTAAAGTTCAAAAAACGGATGTACGGGTGGTAGCTGCTACCAACCGCGACCTGCTTGAACGTGCGGAGCAGAACAAATTTCGGGAAGACCTGTATTACCGTCTTTCAACCGTGCCTATCCGCGTGCCTTCTTTAAAGGAGCGCCGTGAGGATGTTTATTTGTTGTTCCGCAAGTTTGCCACGGTTTATGCCGAAAAATACCATACGTTGCCGGTTGAACTCAATCCGGATGCCCAGCAGGTACTCGAAAACTACCGCTGGCCGGGGAACGTGAGGCAGTTAAAAAATATGGTGGAACAAATTTCGGTGCTTGAAGGGGATAACAAACGTTTAAATGCAGAAAGTTTGCTGAAATATATTCCCCAGGAGGGATCGACTTTGCCCGCGCTTTCCAGAAAGGAAGACAGCAATTTTTCAGAGCGCGATATTTTTTACAAAGTCCTTTTTGATCTGAGAAATGATGTTTCCGACCTGAAACAAGTTGTTATCAAGCTGATCGAAAACGGAGGAGCTCAGCAGGAGTTTATTGAAGACAATGAAGAACTACTCTCCAAGGTGCTTGACTATCAGGATTCAGGCACGATAAATTCGGGGAATGCGGCCTCAAGTCCGGTATTTGTGAGGCAGAATTCCCAGGCACCCGATCACGATATCCATGAAGTTTATGTAGAGGCCCAGGAAGCCAATGAGGATGAAAACCTTTCACTGGAAGACAAGGAACGCGAAATGATCCGCAAGGCATTGATGAAACACCGCGGACGCCGAAAAAAGGCAGCTACCGAATTGGGTATTTCGGAACGGACCTTGTACCGCAAGATCAAACAATACGAACTCGAAGAAATCTGATGCTAAAGAAATCACTTATTCTTTTTATCGGGGTATTTCTGTCGCTGGCTTCATGCAAAGTCAATTATAGTTTTACCGGTGCCCAAACAGGTACTGCAAAAACGGTAAGCATCAGTTATTTCACCAATATTGCTCCGTTGAATAACCCATCGCTGAGCCAATTGTTTACGGAGAAACTGAAAGACAAATTTGTTCGCGAAACCCCTTTAAAGCTCATCGACGACAATGGAGATATGAGGCTGAGCGGACGGATCATCGATTATACGGTTAGTCCGGTAGCGATACAGCAGAATGTTACCGCGGCTCAGAACAGGCTTACCATAACTATTCAGGTTAAATTTGTAAATATTACAGACAGCAAATATGATTTCGAAAAATCTTTCAGCAACTTTGAAGACTTCGATGCCACCAAAAGTTTAAGTGCTGTTGAAGGAGACCTGGTCAACGCAATTTGCGATAAGATCGTTCAGAATATTTTTAATGATGCAGTAATCAACTGGTAAGATGGAAATAAGCTGGCTGCTCGAGCGTTTGGATAATCCTGCCCTCCTCCAAAAAGGAGACGAGCAGCGCCTGCGCGAACTTATTGCCAGCTACCCCTACTTTTCAGCGCCGTACCTTTTATTGGCCAGAAGCCTGCATGAGCAAAATCACCCGGCCTTTGAGCAGTTGCTTCCCTTGATTTCGCTCCAGGCATTTGATCGAAAACGTTTGTTTCGGTTGATCCATGAGGAGACCATAGACCATAGACCATGGACCATAGCTGAAGAAGAGACAGGGAGGCGAGGGGACGAGGAGACTGGGGGACGAGGAGACTTGGAGACGAGGAGGCAAGAAGACGATGAGAACGATATGGTCCGTCATGCTGAGCGAAGCCGAAGTACGACGGACGAACCGAAATCGCCGGATGAGGAGATGAGGGGATTAGGGGATGAGGAGATAGGGAGACTTGGGGACTTGGAGACTGGGGGACGAGGAGACTTGGAGACGAGGGGACTTGGAGACGAGGAGAACGATATAGTCCGTCACCATGAGCAGGCAAACGAATTGACAGACTTTGAAGAATCTTCCCGCCGTGTCGAAGGGTCACGCCGTGTCGAAGGACCGGGACGTCGTTTTGCCGTCAATTTCAGTGAGGTAGAAAAAACAGAAGAAGAACCAATACCTGCTGTTCACGAAGAACTGCAGGAGATCCCGTTTCTTTTGACCATGGACCATGGACCATGGACCATAGCAGAAGAAGAGCGGGAAGCGGTGCCTGCGGCAGGAGCGGAGAGCGAGGCTGGGGATGAGGAGAACGACATAGTCCGTCATCTGAGCGAAGAGCCTGTCCTGAGCTTGCCGAAGGAAAGTGCGACGGACGAACCGGAATCTTTAGTTGAGGAGATGAGGGGATTAGGAGATGTGGAGGAAAGGAGACGAGGGGACGAGGGGACTGGGAGATTGGGGGATGAGGAGAATGATATAGTCCGTCACCCTGAGCAGGCAAACGAATTATCAGACCTTGAAGAATCCCCACGCCGTGTTGAAGGGCCAGACCGCATTGACTTTATCCATTGGCTGGAGAAGTTGCAGCCTGTAAAGACCATGGACCATAGACCATGGACCATGGACGAGGAGAAAGAAATAGTCCGTCACCCCGAGCAGGCAAACGTAGTATTAGACCGGGAAGAAGCCCCACGCCGTGTCGAAGGGCCAGAACCCTTGCCCGCCGTAGCGCTAGCGAAGGAGGGCAGAACCCAAAACCCGGATTTTCTCATCGACAAATTCATCGAAACCAACCCAAGTGTATCGCGGGTAAAGGAACGATTTTACGATCCTGCTGTTCAGGCAAAGGAAAGTGAACGTTTGGATGACAATTTAATGACCGAAACTCTGGCACGGATTTTCGTGAAACAAGAGAAGTACGAACGGGCAATTGACGCTTACCGGAAATTACAGTTGAAATATCCGGAGAAAAGCGATTACTTTGCAGCCCTGATTTTAGAAATTAACTCAAAAATAAACTGATGTACGCCGTAGTTAGTGTATTAATTGTAATCGCAGCCATTTTATTGATATTGGTCGTATTGATCCAAAACCCAAAAGGGGGCGGTATCGCTTCAAACTTTTCAGCAGGAAATAATATCATGGGCGTTAAACGCACCACCGATTTTATCGAAAAACTCACCTGGGGATTGGCTATAGTCATTATTGTATTGACCCTAAGCTCCAATGCTTTTGTCGGGACTACTTCGAGCGATGATGTTCCTGAATCAAACATGGAACAACAAATTCAGGATGTACCGGCACAACCTGTTGCGCCTGCTCAACAAGATCCTGCAGGTGGTCAGCCAAATCCTTAAGGTCAGAAGAGGTCTTCCCTACTTCTAAGATACTCCCTCACCTCTCCGGCATTAGCAAAAGAGCGTGAAACCGGCACCATCACAACTACTCCATCAACCGGCTTCACGTCCTCTGCTTTTTTGAAAGCGAGCTTTTTCCCCTCTAAGATCAACAGCACATATTCATTCATCCCCTCATTTACCAACACATCGTAGGTTCCGTTGCGTTCGTGCAGGACAATAAGTCCTTTTACCTCTGGAAGGACACAATTTACAGCCAGGATAGGAAGAGGCTTCCCATTTCCATCAACAAAACGGCACTGCTCAACCCGATCGGGTTTAATTTTCGGGTTATCGCAATTCCATATCCCAAATCCATCCATTGTAAAGCTGCGGATATAAACCTGCTGTACCCTGTCTCCTTCTCTACGCCTTTCCTGCGCTCTTTTCCACTCTGCTTCAGCCTGCTTTTGAGCTTCTTCGGCTTCCTTTTTCAGGCGTTCTATTTCCTGCTTCTTTTGAGCGACCTTTTGATCATAATCGCGCATCATCTGCTCGTATTTCGTCTTGGCCGCTTCGTAGTCTTTTTCAGCAATAACCGGAATGACAATAAGCGCCACCTGAAGTTTTGGCAAACTGCCCCGGGCATCGCGGGTAAGGATCATTTTGTACCTGCGTTCGGAATGGCGTTTTAACTGCACATCATTCCATTCAATTTTATAATGCTCAGGAGTAAAGATCTTGTCTTCCGGAGCCACTTCAAATTCCATAGTTCCCAGTCCTTCGAGTTCGGGGAAGTCTTTGAGGTTTACATCCAAATTAAACCTGGGGCGCGAAATAGTCGCTTTTTCAGGCGCTTTGGGTTTTTCTGCCAGAAGTTTCTGGAGATCCTTTTCAGCTTTAATGAAACTGAGTTCCTGAGGATTTTGGGAAATCAGTTCTATATTATTTAGCGGGACCTCGACTGTGGTCTGTTGACCGTCGACCGTTGACTTTTTCAAGGGACTGTTACTACCTCTCGGCTGCCATCCACTTTGTTCATTTAGCTGATAGAGGTTATAGACACCGTCAACCTGGCTTTGCAAATCGATCTGTATTTTTTTGCCGGCTTCAAGTACCAATTCCTGGTCGCCCTGAAAGGCCCGTAGTTCGGTCATGCCTGCTGTTTGAAAGTAGTAATTGGTCCCCGCAGAATCGTAGTGCATCGGGATGCCACTTAAGGCGATATCGATAGGATCATGAAACTCCCGGTAGCGGAATTCAACAACGCCGCTCACTTTTTTTCCGTTTTGATCGATCAGGCAGGAGCCGGGAACCCGAATTTTGGTTCCTGAAGGGTGGGCAATGATGCCCCCTTTTGTGGCATCGAGGGTATAGCGGCTAAAGGCTATATCCCATTCATTCACCGGAAGACGTACAAGAGGCGCTCGTACTAGATCTTCGGAGTCCTCTTGTGTTCTGGGCATCGTCTCCGGAATGTTTTGCTCTACCTGTCGTGATATTGCATCTTCTTTATCTAAAGGGATCAGCATCCAGGTCGCCAGTCCGGCGAGTATCAGGAGGGCTCCCCCCAAAATATACCAGCCATTTTTAAAGCCACCTTTTCCACCCTCTCCTTTAGGTCCGCCTGTTGAAGCTCCTTTAAGTACCGCATCAAAATCCTGCATGCGGTTTATCTCTTCGGAGCTCATCGGCTTTCTGTTTATCGTATGTTTCCCGTTCGTTTTCATTCCATCCTTTTCTTAAGCAACCCGCGTGATAATTAATTTCATTTTCCCGAGCAGCCGGTACAGGCGTACCTTGGCATTGTTTTCTGTTAGCTCGAGGATGTCGGCAATTTCACGAAAGCTCCTGCGTTCAAAGAAGCGCATCTCTATCAGTGCCTGGTTTTCAGGCTCCAACTGCTGCATCACCTCTACCAATTTTTCTATATACGGTTCATAACGGTCTTCATTCATTTCTTCCATTATCTCCTCCACCCCGGCAGTTTCCAGATTCAAACAGCGGTCTTTGCTGTTATTCCGGAAATGCTGGTTCATTTCGTTCAAAGCGATCCTGTACAACCAGGAGCTAAAAGGCAATCCCCGATCCTCATACCTGTCCAATTTTTCCAGAGCCTTGATAAAAACCTGTTGGGTCAGGTCTTTGGCCGTATCCACATCATCCATTCGCTGGTAAACGAAGCGAAATATTCCTTCAAAGTACCGCTTATACAGGGGTTCAAAGGCCCGGGGATCGCTCTTTGCTGCTTCCAGCATTTTGCCTTCTTCCCCCAGTCTTTCCTGGTCAACGTGGTATTTTGAGTTCGTGTTCACGCTTTGTTTCTTCGTTCCGGCAAGATACTGTTGAATTCTAACTTCTGTATGGATATCAGGGTAGTCAGGTTCATGTTGCTGCTTTTCTGATTGTATAATGAAATGGGGAAACAAAAGATACAGGCTATTCTGAAAAAAGTTTATATACCATTGATTATGAGTGGCATAATGTTGGACTGTTGGACTGTTGGACTGTGGGATCGTGGGACTGGGACTGTAGGACAGCTTGATTGTCAGACGAACAGTTCAACAATCCCACGATCCCACAATCCCACAATCCCACGATCCCACAATCCCACGATCCCACAATCCCAACCCCCGAAGAGCCTGTTAGCCAGGGGATTAAATGCTCAATAAATTGATTATCTGCATTTTAAATTGCGTTTATAGGGAGTATTACCTACCTTTGCACGCTGATGCAGGTAATCGACGCGTTGATTTTCCTGGTCTATATGGCCGCCATGCTTGGGGTAGGCTATTTCTACCACCAAAAAAATTCCGGGACAGACGACTATTACGTTGGAGGTCGGTCCATGGGTCCCTGGCATATCGGACTTTCGGTAGTTGCCACGGATGTAGGGGGTGGATTTTCCATCGGCTTAGGAGGTCTGGGTTTTGCCATGGGCATCTCGGGCTCCTGGATGTTGTTCACAGGTTTGCTGGGTGCCTGGCTGGCTGCAGTAGTGCTCATACCCCGTGTTAAAGGAAATCCGGCATTTGCCCGTTTTCTTACCTTTCCCCAACTCTTTGCTTATTTTTTTGGCTCTAGGGTCGGACTGATCGCAGGCTTCATTTCCCTCATCGGTTATATCGGCTTTACCAGTTCACAACTCCTGGCCGGTGCCAAACTGGCCAGTTCAACCTTCGATGGGGTGGGCATGACCGAATCGTTGTGGATCATGGGAGGGGTGGCAGTTATCTACACCGTGATGGGAGGTTTAAAAGCCGTCATCTATACGGATACTATTCAGTGGATCATCTTATTGGCAGGCCTGATCGGCATTGCCATTCCCATGGCCTGGATAGCGGTAGGTGGCTGGTCTGTCATTAGCCAGACACTGGAACCCGAAATGTTGTCGCTGACCAATGTTACCTGGCAGCAAATCCTTTCCTGGTCTTTTACTATTATCCCCATCTGGTTTGTAGGCATGACCTTGTACCAACGTATTTATGCCAGCAGGGATGTAAAAAGCGCTCAAAAAGCCTGGTTTATCGCGGGTTTACTTGAATGGCCCCTGATGGCGTTTATGGGGGTATTGCTCGGAGTACTGGCTCGTGTTGCGGTTGACACCGGACTTATGGCTGCGGCGGGGAGTATCATAGACCCTGAACTGGGTCTTCCTTTATTATTAAAAACGATCTTGCCTGCCGGATTGATGGGACTGGTACTTGCTGCCTATTTTTCCGCTATTTTATCGACAGCCGACTCCTGCCTGATGGCCGCTTCGGGTAACCTGATGACGGATATCCTCCACCCCTGGACGCGCGTATTGCCCCTGGAACGGCAGATGTATTTTTCCAAACTCTTTACCCTGCTCCTCGGAATCTTTGCTATATCCATAGCTGCTGCAAGTAGCCAGGTGCTCGATCTTATGTTGTACAGCTATGCCTTTATGGTTTCAGGGCTCCTTGTTCCCTTGTTGGCCGGACTCTATACCAAAAACCGAAACCCGCTCGCCGCAGGATCATCCATGCTGCTGGGAGGGATCACGACCATTTTTTTACAGGAATCACTGAAGTCAGACCTGAACTTTCAGCTTCCCTGGGGATTGGATCCTAACCTCTTTGGCTTGTCAATGGCCATAATCACGTATTTTTCTATCCAATTAATTTTTCCAAATTATGCCTACCGTCATGAAACAAAATGAAAGCATTACTTACCAAACGCTTACTGCAATTAATCAGGTTACACAAACTGAGAAGCAGCGTGTCGCTAAATTTTTGTTCAAACATCTGGATCAATACGGAGATACGCTGGCAGATATTTTAAAATGCCTCGACTATGCCTGCAGTTATTTTAATCACCAGGGAGGCTTTATCCTTTTGGCCGAAGAAAAGGGAGAAATTATCGGCGCCGTGGTCATGAACCAAACAGGTATGGAAGGTTATATCCCCGAAAATATCCTGGTCTATATTGCTGTCCATAAAGAACATCGCGGCCGCGGCATTGGCAAAGAACTCATGACCAGAGCCATTAAATTTGCAAAAGGAGGAATAGCGCTGCATGTTGAACCGGATAACCCCGCGCGCTTTTTATACGAAAAGCTGGGTTTCAGCAGCAAGTATATCGAAATGAGAAGAACGAAGTAGATGGCCTTTCTAACGCTATACCGCGATGCCCTGCGTCATAATTATCAGTTTCTCAGGACACTGTTCGATGACCATCAGATCCACTGGGGGGTCGTTTCAAAATTGCTTTGCGGAAACAGAATTTACCTGAAAGAGTTGCTTGAAATGGGCGTAACGGAAATTCATGATTCGCGGGTAAGTAACCTGAAAACCATCAGGCGGATGGATCCGAAAGTACAGACCGTCTATATCAAACCTCCGGCAAAAAGAAGCGTACCGGGCATCATACGTTATGCTGACGTGAGCATGAATACGGAGCTCAGCACCCTGAAACTCCTGTCTGAAGAAGCCATCCGTCAGGGAAAGAAGCATAAGGTCATTATAATGGTTGAAATGGGGGATCTGCGAGAAGGTGTAATGGGCGTTGAGTTGGTGCATTTTTACGAAGAAGCATTTGAATTGCCGGGCATAGAGATCATCGGACTGGGAACCAACCTCAATTGTTTGCATGGTGTAATGCCCAGTGCAGATAAATTGATCCAGCTGAGCCTGTATAAGCAGATCATTGAGTTGAAGTTTAAGCGGAAAATCCCATGGATATCAGGAGGAACAAGTGTCACCATTCCTTTGTTGATGCACAAACAACTCCCCGTCGAGGTCAACCATTTCAGGATAGGAGAGACCCTGTATTTTGGTTTGGACCTGGTAAGCGGAGAAACAATACCCGGCATGCGCAGTGATGTATTCGAGCTGTTTACCGAAATCATTGAGATCACAGAAAAGCCGCTGCTACCCAGTGGTGAATTGGCTGCAAACCCACAAGGCATCACCATGGAAATCGACCCGGAGCTCTATGGAAAAACGGCAGTACGTGCCATTGTTGATATTGGTTTATTGGATATCGACCCGAAATACCTGATCTATGATGAAAACGATTTCCAGATCGTGGGCAGCAGTTCCGACATGTTGATCCTCAACCTGGGCGACAATAAGCGAAATAAAAAGGTGGGCGATCTGATCAAATTCCGTCTCAAATACATGGGGGCCCTTGCGGTATTGAATTCCTTCTATATCGAAAAAACGGTTAGCTAGACTCACGCGTAAGCAACACGCTGAGCAAACTCCAACTATTCCGCACCCCCGCGTCAACGATACACGTGCGCCAGCAAAGGAGCTAAAGTAGAAGCGCGATCAGGAGCGACGTGAAACACATCACCGCCACCACCACGAACCATAATTTGGAACTAAAAGCTTCGGCTATGCTGCGCCTGCGTTGGCTGCGGTATTCGAGGTAAAATTCTTCGGCTTGTTTTAAATCGTTACGCCCGAGAAGACTGGGCTGGGCAAGTTCTTTACGAAGGGCCTGCTGAAAGCGCAACAATCCCGAGAACTCGTCGTCTTGCATACGAATACGGAACAGGGCCAACTCTTCATCGCTGAGGGTCCCGTCAAGGTAATTATCTACCAGTTCAAAATCTTTGTCCGTAATTTCCATCGATCTCTTGGCGGCTTTCTAACTACAGGATACCAAAAGTACAAAAATTGCTGCTTGGGGCTCTGTCATTTTTTCACGCAATTTGTCATGTGCCTGATTTAAAGCCTGCAATTTTTTCCTGATTTTTCTCTTGGCACAACTCGTGACACCTACAAGCCAAAGTCTGATTATACTATGGCAGTTAACATTAAACCTTTGGCCGACAGAGTTCTGGTTGAACCTGCGCCAGCCGAATCAAAAACAGCAAGCGGCATCATCATTCCCGACACCGCAAAAGAAAAACCCCAAAAAGGAACTGTAGTAGCGGTTGGTAATGGAAAAAAAGATGAGCCAATGACCGTTAAACAAGGCGACACCGTATTGTACGGAAAATATGCCGGCACAGAATTGAGCATCGACGGCAAAGATTATTTGATCATGAAAGAAGCGGACATCTTCGCTATCCTTTAATTCATCCACATCTTACAGTATTAAGCAAAACAAATTATGGCAAAAAATATCCATTTTAATGTAGAAGCACGCGACTCCATGAAAAGAGGAGTTGATGCGTTGGCGAATGCAGTTAAAGTAACCCTTGGACCTAAGGGTAGAAATGTCGTTATCGAGAAAAAATTCGGTGGACCCACTGTCACTAAAGACGGTGTTACTGTTGCGAAAGAAATCGAACTTTCCAACCCTGCTGAAAATATGGGCGCACAGATGGTAAAAGAAGTGGCTTCCAAAACTGCCGATCAGGCGGGTGATGGAACGACCACAGCCACCGTTCTTGCCCAGGCTATTATCACAGCCGGACTAAAAAACGTGGCCGCAGGAGCAAATCCTATGGACCTTAAAAGGGGAATCGACAAAGCGGTGATCGCTGTTGTTGCCAACCTGAAAAAACAGTCGACCACAGTGGGCGACGACTTCAAAAAAATTGAGCAGGTAGCTGCTATCTCGGCTAATAACGACGAAGTGATCGGTAAACTGATCGCCGATGCGATGAAAAAAGTGGGTAAAGATGGTGTGATCACCGTTGAAGAAGCCAAAGGAACGGAAACCGAAGTAAAAACGGTAGAAGGAATGCAGTTCGATCGCGGATACCTTTCTCCATACTTTGTTACCAACACCGAAAAGATGGAAGCCGACCTCGAGAATCCATTCATCCTGATCTACGACAAAAAGATCAGCAGCATGAAAGAACTGTTGCCTATCCTCGAACAAACGGTTCAGTCAGGTCGTCCGCTTTTGATCATTGCTGAAGAAGTAGAAGGTGAAGCCCTTGCTACCCTTGTGGTAAACAAAATCCGCGGATCCCTGAAAATTGCCGCTGTTAAAGCTCCTGGCTTTGGCGACCGCAGAAAAGCGATGCTGGAAGATATCGCCATCCTTACAGGTGGTACCCTGATCAGCGAAGAGCGTGGATACAAACTCGAAAATGCCGACCTGAGTTTCCTCGGACAGGCTGAAAAAGTAACCATCGATAAAGACAATACCACCATCATCAACGGTAGTGGCAAGTCGGCAGATATCAAATCGCGCATCAACCAGATCAAAGCACAAATTGAAAGCACTACTTCCGATTACGATCGCGAAAAACTGCAGGAGCGTTTGGCTAAACTGAGTGGCGGAGTTGCCGTTCTTTATATCGGTGCTGCTACAGAGGTGGAGATGAAAGAGAAAAAAGACCGTGTGGATGACGCCTTACATGCAACCCGTGCAGCGGTTGAAGAAGGTATCGTTGCCGGTGGAGGTACAGCTTACATCCGTGCCGTAGCCGCTCTTGGCGATATGAAAGGTGCCAATGAAGATGAAACTACAGGTATCGCCATCATCAAACGTGCGATCGAAGAGCCTTTACGCCAGATCGTGTTTAACGCAGGTGGAGAAGGTTCGGTAGTTGTGCAAAAGGTAAGAGAAGGTAAAAACGACTTCGGTTTTAATGCAAGAACCGATGTTTATGAAAACCTGATCGCTGCCGGTGTTATCGACCCGACCAAAGTTACCCGTGTAGCTCTGGAAAATGCAGCTTCTGTGGCCAGCATGATGCTCACCACTGAGTGCACCATAGTTGAAGAAAAAGAAGACAAACCAGCGATGCCACAAATGCCAGGTGGCGGAATGGACATGGGATACTAGTCTCAATAACCCTTTATTTCTCGAAAACCCCGACATCGCAAGATCGTCGGGGTTTCTTTTTTTTATGGCATTAATTTGGCTTGTTGGAGGAAAAGTTCTTATGAAAAGAGGATTACTATTTTCACTTGCCGGACTCTCCCTGCTTTTGACCCAGGCTCAGGATCTTCCCGATTCCATGACCCACTGGCGTGAAGAAGTTTCACAATCATGGGTACCTGAAGGAACTATCCATTTCGACTATGATGCCAACGGAAGGGTACTCAGTCAAACAACGACAAAAAGCGGATATGGCATTGTGAGCCGGGAGGAATTTGTGTATGACGCCAATGGCAATCAGCTTCAATACAAAAAATTACAGAGGAATGGCAGTGCCCCCGACTTATATACAAGTGACAGCATTACTTATCAATACAATGCCAATCAATACATCTGTAGGAGGGCCGTTTATAATGGAAACGATCCATTAGTTCCTTTAGAACTTACTATAGCCGATTCATTCGCTTATGGTATGGACCAGAACAATCGGATAAACTACCGTGAAGAATATTATGCATTTGATGAAGCGGGATGGGCGATGAACTGGAAAGACGAACGAAGGGATTCTCTTTATTATTCCGGTTCCGATACTTTACCAAACCGCTTACATGGCTTTACCTGGAACATGGATTCAGGCAAATATATCCATACCCTTATTCAGGATTCCCTGCGCTGGGAACTCGGCTGCGATTTTGGATTCGAATTTTTCCCGAGCGACAATATCCATTACCAGCTAGACAGTTTGGGAGTCTTTCGGAACTTTGCGCGCCGTTTTACTACTGGTCCATCGGGGCGCATTGAATCCCAGGTTCAGTTGGTCAATTTCCCCACTATTGGATTTGATACCACTATGTTGATTCTTTACAGTTGGGATAGCCGGGGCAATTTGAAGTTGACGGAGTTATATACCAAATTTTCCGGTGTTTTGACGTTTAACAATCGAACGCTCGACAGCCTTGTCTATACCTTTGACCGTGTTACAAGGCGTTACCAGCTTTATGAAAACCTGGGAATTCGTGTTTCCGAATATTATGAGTACCATTATTCCACAACGGGTTTAGGGGATATTGCTGAAAATGGACCTGGCTTTTTCCCAAATCCTGTCAGGCAAGGCGAAAGTCTGTTTTTGCAACCTGAAACAAAGGTGCTCAGCATAGTAGGCATATCCGGGCAGAAACAACTAGCATGGAGCTATGATGGACAAAACTTAAGTCATAACTTAGCACCTGGAATTTACCTGGTGAAGCTACAACAGGGCGATGGAATAAGCGTTCAACGGCTTCAGGTTATTCCTTAGTTGCTGCCTGGAATCATCTCCACCCAAAAGCTTATCATAAAATAAGACCAATTTGTAACTTCCTCAAGCCCATTTCGTTTAGGAAGCAGTAGTTCTAACTAACTTTTTAAATTCATCTGTTATGAGATCAGTAGTACTCGTATTTAGTCTTTTACTTTCCGGTGTTTTTCTGCAGTCCGGTGCACAAGCGAAAAAGGAACTGTTCTCAAAAGCGTTCAAACAGCGCCAGATGACTACAAAATCAGGAAATCTTAACGGCTTTGTTGGCAAAAGCGGCATGCTTCCCGATTCCATTGAACAGTATAGCTATGATCCCTTTAAAAAGGAATACAGCGAATTTCCAAATAGTACAGACCACTTTACCTACGACCAGAATGGAAATGTGGCAGAAAGGATCACCCATCAGCCTCCCTTTAATTCCCGGAGAGAAACCTATGTTTATTCGAATGGAAAAGAAATAGAAAGTATCCGCTACGACTGGAATCCATCGACTTCTTCCTGGTTCCCGACAGACCGGGCCCAGGTATTAAGCAATCAGTATGGTGTTGATACCGCAGAAATCTATTCGTTTTACGATACAAGCAACCAAACCTGGATTTTGGGCAGTTGGTATGTGTTTTCGATCGAGTACGATAGCTATGACCGGCCCCTGTTTTCCATCAATTATGAATACGATGCTCTGGCTCAAATCCGAACCAATTATGTGAAGGTGGAGTTCAATTATACCGGAACCGACACCCTGCCTTCCGAAATGTATGTATACGATTGGGATGGAGCCAATTGGAACAAAATTTTCTGGGTTCCCCGTGTTGAATGGGAATTGGGCTTTAGTCCGAATCTGGATTATTTTGAACCTACACTCATCGTAGGGAGCGAATGGGATGGCGCCAATTGGGTGGAAACCTTTTACGATAGTTCCGTTGTGGCAGGTGGAAATATTGAAGACTACTACTCTTTTGAGTTTGATGTTGATTCCCAGTATTTCGTTCTCGTGTATTCATCCCATTTTGTATTCGACACCTATGGAAATGAAATAAGCAATGTGGATATGGAATGGCAAAATGGCCTGTCGGATACAACTTATGTGGTATTGAACGAGATCATTTATGGTTCCAATGGAGAAGTTCGCGAATGGGTAAACCGTTCATGGAGCACCACTTCAGGAACCGAATACCGAACCAAAGACATTTATTATTACGGAGCCAATTCGCTGGTATCAGCCGAAAAGCTAGACGTTACGATCTATCCAAACCCGGTCAACACAGCACAGAAACTCTTCATACAAAGCGAAACATCCATACAGCAGGTACAGCTTTATTCTTACAATGGGGCCTTGTTGAGAACCTGGAAAGGGATTGATGAGAAAGGTATGGATATTCAGGGAATTGGAGCAGGGATCTACCTTATTCTTTTAGAGGATGTGGCAGGGAACACAAGCACCCAAAGGCTGCATATACACTAAAGCTAGGATAAAGACTTAGTAACAATTTAGCGTCAAAGCTTCAGGTCCGTACCACGGACCGGCTGCTTTGGCGCGGTGAATTTCGATTTTGGCCTGACATAGCTATCCAGATATGAGGAAACAGATGGTAAATTTCAGCTATACCGTTCAACCTTGATATTCTCCAGTTTCACCCGGGTAATGCCCTGGAATTCTTTGGAAATACGGATGATATTTTTGTCGCGCGAACGCAGGCGTACCCACTGGTTTTTTCCGGAATAGACGGCCGATGTGCCTACCCAAACAGTGAATCCGTATTCATAATTGATATAAGAAACGCTGGAATTTTCGGCCTTGATCTCCAGAAAATGCCAGCTGGGATCTTCGCGCCAATAAAATTTAACCCCGTTATGGATAGCCGCAAAATGCCATTCTCCTTCCGGCGCAGCCTGATTCAGGTGCATGGAACTCGTGAGCACGAGCAAAGGAAAAGCACAAAGTAGGATCCAAAAACGCATGCAGGGAACACACTTATTTGTTCAAAGTAAGTCCATGAATGCATAAATTCCAAGTTCCAAATCTCAATTTATGATTTATGATTTATGATTTGTGATTTGTGATTTATGATTTATGATTTATGATTTGGAACTATTATATCTTGCCAATATGCTCAGAATTATCCTTTTCTTCAGCCTCACCCTCTTTGTCCAGAGATTATTCTCCCAGTCTTTCCGCGGACTGGCTCCTTTAAACGATACAGTTTGCTGGGTGTCGGGAAGTAAGGGAACTGTGTTAAAGACAGAAAATGGTGGAGCAACCTGGGATACGATCTCCCCGGCTGGGTATTCGACAAAAGAATTCCGTGATATCCATGTTTATGATCATAAACATGCCCTGCTCATGAGTTCGGGAGAGAATGCGGTTATTCTCAGCACCCGCGATGGGGGAAAAAGCTGGCAGACCGTTCATTCCAATAACAGGGCGGGGGTGTTTTATGATGCGATGGATGCTTTTGGTCCCTATGTAGCTGTAATTGGCGACCCCTACAAACCTGAAGGCCTGGACCATCTGGTATTTGATATGATTCTCTCCTGCGACTCAGGAAAAACCTGGATCTGTCCCTTTGCTGAAACATGGCGGGAATATTGGGCTGCCGACTCAGGCGAAGCCTTTTTCGCAGCAAGTGGCACCAACCTTATTTTGGATTATAAAGGCTACTACCATCCCGCCACCTTCGACCCTAAAAATTTGCAGTTTAGCATGGTAAGTGGTGGCTCCAACCCGCGCTTGTATATGAACGGCAGCCGGATGGCTTTGGCATTGAACAAAGGCCCAAGCTCCGGTGCGTACGGACATGCCCGTGCTTCAAAAAGACGCATGGTTATCGTTGGAGGAGATTACACAAAACCCGACAGCAAAGAAAAAAATTGCCTGTATTATGACCAGAAAGCGCAGGGCTATTTCGCTCCCGCAACTCCACCAAATGGGTACAGGAGCGGGATTGCCCAATACAACGATGGACAACTCTGGGTATGCACCGGTACCAACGGAACGGACATCAGCAAAGACGATGGTAAAACGTGGTCGGTATTGCCTCTAGAGGGGTACAACTCCTGTGCTTTTTCAAAGAAATACCTGTGGCTCTGCGGGGACAAGGGCCGGGTGCTGAGGGTAGCTGCTCCCACTGGCTGACGTGCCCGCCGAAGCTTTAGCGTAGGCGGGCGCACGAGTATTGCTTACGCCGGATTATTTGACGCAAGGGCGCAAAGGCGCGGAGAGTTGGGCTG
>DQHT01000008.1 GCA_003531115.1 Bacteroidota bacterium
CCCTTTGTGTTCATGCCAAGATCAACGGTATGGGATTCATCGAAACGCCTTACCGCCCCGTGGTGGATGGTAAAGTTCAGGTGAACGAAGGTGTGATCTACCTCTCTGCTGAAGAAGAAGACATGAAAACCATCGCCCAGGCCAATGCCGAATTCGATGAGAAAGGAAACTTCAAAGATGAACGTATCAAAGCCCGTTTCGAAGGTGACTTCCCGGCGGTTGAGCCTGAAAAACTCGACTATATGGACGTGGCGCCGAACCAGATCGTATCGATCGCAGCATCCCTGATCCCCTTTCTGGAACATGATGACGCGAACCGTGCGTTGATGGGATCGTTGNNTGATGGGATCGAACATGCAACGCCAGGCTGTTCCTTTGCTCCGCCCCGAAGCTCCTATTGTAGGAACCGGACTGGAAAAAAGGGTAGCCCATGACTCCCGCTCCCTGCTTGTTGCAGAAGGCGACGGTGTTGTGGATTATGTTGACGGAAACGAGATCCGTATCAAATACACCATGAACGACGAACTTGAGCTGATCTCTTTTACAGGAGATACAAAAAGTTACCCGCTCATCAAATTCCGCAGAACCAACCAGAACACCTCCATCACTTTGAAACCGCTTGTACAACGCGGACAAAAAGTAACAAAAGGAACCGTTCTCTGCGAAGGTTACGCAACACAGGGTGGCGAACTCGCCCTCGGAAGAAACCTGCAGGTGGCCTTCATGCCATGGCAGGGGTATAACTTCGAGGATGCGATCGTAATCTCTGAAAAAGTAGTCAGCGAAGACTGGTTTACTTCCATCCATATTACGGAATACGAACTTGAAGTTCGAGATACCAAACGTGGTGAAGAAGAACTGACCAACGATATCCCGAATGTTTCGGAAGAAGCAACCAAAAACCTCGACGAAAACGGTTTGATCCGCGTTGGTGCAGAGGTGAATGAAGGCGATATTCTGATCGGTAAGATCACTCCGAAAGGAGAGACCGAACCTTCTCCTGAAGAAAAACTGCTTCGTGCCATCTTCGGTGATAAAGCCGGTGACGTAAAAGATGCATCGATGAAAGCTTCGCCATCAACAAATGGTGTGGTTATCGATAAAAAACTTTTCGCCCGTATCAAAAAGGATAAGGTTACTAAGGCAGACGATAAAAACAAGATCGCCAAGCTTGAAGCCGAACATGATAAAACCCTCGCAAGCATCAAAAACCAACTGGTAGAGAAGATCTTCTCCGTGGTGAATGGTAAAACTTCGCAAGGTGTATTTAACGTGTACAGCGAAGAGCTGATCGCCAAAGGCACCAAGTTCACCCTCAAAAATCTGAACGAACTGGAGTATGCGCATATCAGCGCAAGCAACTGGACAACTGATAAAGACAAAAACGAACTCATCACCCGTATCCTGGTTAACTACAAGATCCGGATCAATGAGGAGATCACCCGCTTTAAACGTGAACATTTCGCGTTAACAGTTGGTGATGAATTGCCTACCGGTATCCTGAAACTTGCCAAGATCAGCATCGCCCAGAAGAGAAAACTGAAAGTGGGTGATAAAATGGCCGGTCGTCACGGTAACAAAGGTATCGTAGCCCGTATCGTTCGTGAGGAGGATATGCCGTTTATGGAAGATGGAACACCGGTTGATATCGTGCTGAACCCACTTGGGGTACCTTCACGTATGAACCTTGGTCAGATCTACGAAACCGTTCTTGGATGGGCCGGAAAAGCTTTAGGGTTGAAATTTGCAACACCTATTTTCGACGGAGCAACCCAGGAGCAGATCGACTTCTATACCGAAAAAGCAGGCGTTCCGCATAACGGACAAACTTACCTGTATAACGGTTTGACAGGAGATCGTTTCGACTTCCCGACTACAGTAGGTATTATCTATATGCTGAAACTGGGTCACATGGTCGACGATAAGATGCACGCTCGTTCTATCGGACCTTACTCATTGATCACGCAACAGCCACTGGGTGGTAAAGCCCAGTTTGGAGGTCAGCGTTTTGGTGAGATGGAGGTTTGGGCACTTGAGGCATTTGGAGCTTCCAACATCCTTCAGGAAATTTTAACCCTGAAATCGGATGATATCATCGGAAGGGCTAAAACCTATGAGGCTATTGTTAAAGGTGATAACCTGCCAACCCCGGGAATTCCGGAGTCATTCAACGTATTGTTGCATGAACTGAGAGGACTTGGACTTGACGTATCACTCGATTAATCATCTTAAAGCAAGCAACATGTCATCTAAAAAGGATATAAAATTTAAAAGCAACTTCACCACCATGCGTATCGGGCTGGCTTCTCCGGAAATCATCCTGCAGCGTTCTTATGGTGAAGTAACCAAACCGGAAACCATTAACTACCGTTCGTACAAACCCGAAATGGGAGGATTGTTCTGCGAACGTATTTTCGGACCGGTAAAGGATTACGAATGCCATTGTGGTAAATACAAACGTATACGTTACAAAGGCATTATATGCGACCGTTGCGGGGTTGAAGTAACAGAGAAAAAAGTGCGTCGCGAACGCATGGGGCATATTAACCTGGTTGTACCGGTTGCCCATATCTGGTATTTCCGCTCGCTTCCGAATAAAATCGGATACATGCTCGGATTGCCTACCAAAAAACTGGATATGATCATCTACTATGAAAGGTATGTGGTTATTCAATCCGGTATCAAAGAAACCGATGGTATCAAATACCTTGATTTCCTGACAGAAGAAGAATACCTGGACATCCTCGATTCTATTCCGAAAGAAAATCAATACCTCGACGACAACGACCCGAATAAATTCATCGCCAAAATGGGTGCTGAAGCTTTGTGGGACCTGCTCGAGCGTATCCATTTGGATGACCTCTCTTATTCTCTTCGTCACCAGGCTGCCAACGAAACTTCGCAGCAGCGTAAAAACGAAGCCCTCAAACGTTTGAAGGTGATCGAGTCCTTCCGTTCGGCTAACTCTCGCTTTGAGAACCGTCCGGAGTGGATGATCCTGAAAATACTTCCTGTAATTCCACCGGAATTGCGCCCACTCGTTCCTCTGGAAGGCGGTCGTTTTGCGACTTCCGACTTAAATGACTTGTATCGTAGGGTGATCATCCGGAACAACCGTTTGAAACGTCTGATGGAGATCAAAGCCCCTGAGGTGATCCTCCGTAACGAAAAACGGATGCTTCAGGAAGCCGTTGACTCCCTGCTCGACAATACCCGGCGTGCCAATGCAGTAAAATCAGAAGGTAACCGTCCTTTGAAATCTCTGAGCGACATGCTTAAAGGTAAACAAGGTCGTTTCCGTCAGAACCTGCTTGGTAAACGTGTGGATTATTCCGGACGTTCGGTTATTGTGGTAGGACCAACCCTCAAACTTCACGAATGTGGTATACCGAAAGGGATGGCAGCCGAGCTGTTCAAACCTTTTATCATCCGCAAACTGATAGAAAGAGGAATTGTAAAAACCGTTAAATCTGCCAAAAAGATCGTGGATCGTAAAGACCCGGTAATTTGGGAGATCCTCGAATACATCTTAAAAGGTCACCCCGTTCTTCTGAACCGGGCCCCTACCCTTCACCGTTTGGGTATACAGGCTTTCCAGCCAAAACTCATCGAAGGAAAAGCGATCCAGTTGCACCCCTTGGTGTGTACCGGTTTTAACGCCGACTTTGNNGACTTTGACGGTGACCAGATGGCGGTACACGTACCTTTGGGTAACGCGGCCATTTTGGAAGCCCAAATGCTGATGCTTGCCCCGCATAATATCCTGAACCCTGCGAACGGAGCTCCTATTTCCGTTCCTTCCCAGGACATGGTGTTGGGTCTGTATTACATGACCAAAATTCGTAAAAGTACCCCGGAACGTGCTGTTCAGGGTGAAGGACTTACCTTCTACTCTTACGAAGAATGTATCATCGCCTATAACGAAAAACGTGCTGACCTCCATGCCCCGATCAAGATCAGGACCATGGTAAAAACCAGCCGTGGCGTCACAGAAAAACAAATGATCGAAACTTCGGTAGGTCGTGTGCTTTTCAATGAAGTGGTTCCGGCAGAATTTGGATTTGTTAACCAGCTCCTCACTAAAAAATCATTGCGCGATATCATTGGCGACATGGTAAAAGAGTGTGGAATTGCGAAAACATCCAAGTTCCTTGATGATATCAAAGACCTGGGTTACCAGTTCTCTTTCCGTGGTGGCTTGTCGTTCAACCTGAATTACGTGCAGATCCCTGCCGTAAAAGAAGAATTGATCCAGTCTGCCCGTGAAGAAGTTGACCAGATCTGGGAAAACTACAACAACGGATTTATCACCAACAACGAACGTTATAACCAGGTTATCGATATCTGGACCCGTATCAATTCACGGATCTCCGATACCCTTATGAAGGAACTTTCATCTGACGATCAGGGCTTTAACCCGATCTATATGATGCTGGATTCCGGAGCGAGGGGATCTAAAGAACAGATCCGTCAGCTTGGCGGTATGCGTGGATTGATGGCGAAACCGCAGAAAAATACAGGCGGTGGTACCGGAGAAATTATCGAGAACCCGATCCTTTCTAACTTTAAAGAAGGTCTGTCGGTACTCGAATACTTTATTTCTACCCACGGTGCGCGTAAAGGACTCGCGGATACGGCCCTGAAAACAGCGGATGCGGGTTATCTTACCCGTCGTTTGCATGATGTGGCTCAGGACGTGATCATCAAAGACGAAGATTGTGGTACCCTCCGTGGTATCCCAACCAGCGCTTTGAAAGACAACGAAGAAGTTGTTGAATCCCTTTACGAACGTATCCTTGGACGTACAACCCTCCATGATATTATCGACCCATTGACAAAAGAGCTTATTGCTCCTGCCGGTGCCGAGTTGGATGAAGATATCTCACAAACTATCGAAGATTCAGCCCTCGACACCATCGAAATTCGTTCGGTATTGACCTGCGAATCGAAAATGGGTGTATGTGCAAAATGTTATGGACGTAACCTGTCAACCGGACGTATGGTTCAAAAAGGTGAAGCTGTCGGAGTAATTGCCGCGCAGTCGATCGGTGAGCCCGGAACCCAGTTGACCCTGCGTACCTTCCACGTGGGTGGTACGGCCTCGAACATCGCTTCGGAGTCGAACCTGCTTGCGAAATTTGCCGGACGTATCGAGTTTGAAGATATCCGTACAGTTGAGATGAAAACCGATGGCGGAATAAAACCAGTGGTTTTAGGCCGTTCAGGTGAGATCAAAATTATGGATAGCAAAACCGGACAAATGATCATCTCCAATAACATCCCTTACGGATCTCACCTGATGGTGAAAGACGGACAGACGATCGAAAAAGGAGAAGTTCTTTGTGTTTGGGACCCTTATAACGCGGTAATCCTTTCTGAACTCGATGGAAAGATCGAATTCGAAAACATCATCGAAGGGGTAACCTTCCGTGAAGAATCCGACGAACAAACAGGTCACCGTGAAAAAGTAACCACCGATATCAAGGATAAAACCCGTATCCCCTCCATCAAAGTAGTCGACAAAAAAGGCGAAATGTTGAAAGAGTACAATATCCCGGTTGGTGCGCACATTATCGTTGACAATAAGGAAGAAGTGAAGGCCGGAGCCATCCTCGTAAAAATCCCGCGTGTAGTAGGAAAAACTCGAGATATCACCGGTGGTCTTCCCCGTGTTACCGAGCTTTTCGAAGCCCGTAACCCTTCTAACCCGGCTGTAGTAACAGAGATCGACGGCGTTGTAAAATACGGCGGCATCAAACGGGGTAACCGTGAAATTCTGATCGAGTCAAAAGATGGCGAGATCAAAAAATACATGGTGAACCTGTCGAAACATATCCTTGTGCAGGACAATGACTTCGTTAAGGCGGGAAGTCCGCTTTCTGACGGGGCTATCACTCCTCAGGACATCCTCAGAATTCAGGGACCAAGTGCCGTTCAGCGGTATATTGTGAATGGAATCCAGGAGGTTTACCGTTTGCAGGGTGTAAAGATCAACGACAAACATATCGAGATCATCGTAAGACAGATGATGCAGAAAGTGGAGATCGGCGATTCAGGAGATACCCGCTTCCTCGAGTTAGAGGCAGTGAGCAGACTTGGATTCATCGAAGAAAACGACTGGATCTACGACAAAAAAGTGGTGACCGACAATGGCGATTCAAACAACCTGAAAGTTGGACAGATCGTTAGCGTGCGTAAACTGCGCGATGAGAACTCCATGCTGAAACGTAAAGACCAGAAGCTGGTTGAGGCCCGCGATGCGGTTCCTGCCACTTCACGTCCGATGATTCAGGGTATCACCAAGGCCTCTTTGGGAACAGAGAGCTTTATGTCGGCCGCATCCTTCCAGGAAACAACCAAAGTATTGAACGAGGCTGCTATTTCCGGAAAGATCGACTACATGATGGGATTGAAAGAAAACGTAATCGTTGGACATTTGATCCCTGCCGGTACCGGTTTGAGAGAATACGAAAAACTCGTTGTAGGATCACGCGAAGAGTACGATTTACTCATGGCGTCGAAAGAAGAGGAAGCTGCCTTAGCGCACTAGTCTTTTCCTAAACCTTTTATACAAACGCCGGGACAGATGTTCCGGCGTTTTTTATATAATTTGCCCCCGCTATGATAATTGAAGGTTTTACCTATGTACGCAATGGACTGAAAATGGACTATCCTTTTCTTGTCTCCATACAATCCATCTTGCCGGTGGTTGACAGGATGATCGTTGTTGTTGGAAATTCGGAAGACGGAACGCGTGAAGCGGTAGAAAACCTGAATGACCCGAAGATCGAGATCATCGATAATCTATGGGATGAAGAGTTGCGTACCAGCGGGGCCATTTTCAGGCAGCAGGCCAATATCGGCGTTGATGCCCTTCGGGGTGATTGGGGCATCCATATCCAGGCCGATGAAGTGATCCATGAAAAGGATCTGGCGAAACTCAGGGAACAGATCGAGCTGGCCCAGGCAAGGCCTGAAGTCGACGGACTTCTTTTTCCTTTTTACCATTTCCGGGGGGATTATTTCCATATTCACAATACCCGAAGAACCCATCCTTACGAGATACGCGCCTTTAAAACAGGCAGAAATGTGCGCTCTTACAAAGACTCCCAAGGCTTTCGCATATTTGACCCGAATGATCCCGGCGATGTGGGTACCAAGTTGAAGGTATTAAAAACAGACATTCCCATTTTCCATTATTCCTATACCCGCCATCCCTCGCTGATGAAACGGAAAGCGAATTACTTTCATCGTTTCTGGCATGGGGATGAGTGGTTGAAAGCGCATACTGAGGATGGACTCTTTAACTTCAATGAGGTGGATATTCTGGAACGTTTTGAGGGAAGTCATCCAGCGTTGATGGCACCTATCATAGCCCGTAAGGACTGGGACTTTGTTTATGATCCTTCCCAATCTAATATGAAACCGAAAGAAAAATTCCTGTATTGGGTGCAGAGGAAGTTTGGGAAAAGGTTGTTTGGATATAAAAATTACAAACTGATCCGGTAGCTCAGTTTTTTCTCTTTATGATGAAATAAATGATGACTGATATTGTCCAGATTATCAAACAATCCAGCGCAAAATTGGGAATGTCCCATCCGCAATTAGGCGAATCAGACCCCCTGAGCCAAAACTGATAATAGTACTTAAAAGGAAAACCTATGTTCGTTATTGGCTTTTTTGATAATAGTGACATCATCACTGAAATATAGGAGACTACACAAAAGGCAATTATTGAATATACTGTGCCTATGATGACCCTTTTTACCACGAGTTATGAATTATTCAGGAGATCAAATCTCGATTATCCTAAAGGCTAAAACAAATCATCCTTTTAATAATATTCACTTTTTTGTGAACTTTCTGTTTCTTTGTAAGAGAGAAAAATGTCAATTGTCTTTGACAACATTGAATTACAGTCGCTTTGCTATGCCCCTCCTCCCCAACACCCCACTTTTTCCGTCTGAGGCCGTTCATCCTGGTGAGATACTCGCCGATGAACTGGATACACGGGATATTTCGCAACTTGATTTTGCAAAAATTATTGGGATATCTAAAACCCAACTAAATGAACTTATCAAAGGTAAGCGTGACTTTTCTTCTGAGCTGTGCTTATTTGTAGCGAAGGCATTGGATATGGATACAGAAATCTGGCTGAATTTGAAAAATAATTATGAACTGGAGAAGGCATTCCTGAGCGGAAAAACGAAAAAAAGGTTACAGGAAATAGACAATCGGATCAAGCTAAGAAACTAGTTCACTCCTCAACAACCATTTCATAAGAAAGTAGAGAAATACCCACAAAATCCCATAGCTCTCCCCGATTTTCCTTAGTTTTACAGCATAAATCGATCATTATGGACAATCAAGGAAATGCCCCAAAAGGCAATGAGCTGCAAATAGAACTAAACGAAGAAATAGCCGAAGGAACCTATAGCAACCTGGCCATCATCAACCATAGCAATACGGAGTTTGTGGTTGATTTTGTGCGGATTATGCCGGGAGTACCCAAAGCAAAAGTGCAATCCAGGATCATCCTTACTCCCCATCATGCCAAACGCCTTTTAATGGCTCTCACTGAAAATATTTCCCGCTATGAAGAGGTATTCGGACAGATCGAGGTGAATGACCAGATCCCTCCTCTTCCCATGAATTTTGGCGGACCAACCGGAATGGCTTAATCCCTCGGCGATGAGCAAAAAGCCTCTCATTCTGATCACCAACGACGATGGCGTTACTGCCCCCGGCATTCGAACCCTGATCGAGGTGATGAAGGGTTTGGGTGAGGTTGTGGTTGTCGCGCCGGATAGTCCGCAATCGGGCATGGGGCATGCGGTTACCCTGAACAAACCCCTGCGTTTGGATGAATTGGATATCTATCCGGGAATTCGTGCCTTTCAATGCAATGGTACCCCGGTTGATTGTGTGAAGCTGGCCGTTGATATTGTGCTCGACAGAAAACCCGATCTGCTGGTTTCGGGCATCAACCATGGCTCGAACAGTTCCATCAACGTGATCTATTCCGGAACCATGTCGGCCGCTGTGGAAGGGGCTATTGAAGGAATCTCATCCATAGGATTCTCCCTGCTTGATTACAGCTACAAAGCCAACTTTGCTCCACTGGTACCGTTTGTACGTCAAATCGCAAAAGAGGTGCTGGAAAAGAAACTTCCTGCCGGAACCCTGCTCAATGTGAATTTTCCGAAAGTGGAAAACCAAAAAGAAATTAAAGGCGTTAAAGTATGCAGACAGGCCCTGGCCAAGTGGAAGGAAAACTTTGTGGAACGTACCGACCCCAACGGCAGGCAATATTTTTGGATGACCGGACATTTTATTAATAACGACAAAGGGGAAGATACGGATGAGTGGGCCCTGGAGCATGGTTATGTTTCCGTGGTTCCGGTGCAGTTCGATCTCACCGACCATCATCAGATACCCTTTTTAAACAGTTGGGATTTCCATGTACAATAAACGTCAACTTTTAATCGGGACAGTGATAGGGATCCTTGTTCCGGCTTTTATCATGTCGCTGATCTATGCCATAAAATTCGGTGAAAGTTCGGTGTCGAGTTTTATTGAAAACGCCATCGAACAGGGAGTAGCCGCACCGATCATAGCCTTATCTATCGTGGGTAATCTCGGCCTCTTTTTCCTTTTCCTGCGTTTCGAAAAACTCTGGGCATCACGCGGTGTAATGATCGCCACCTTTTTGTATGGATTACTGATGCTTTACCTCAAACTCGTTTCATGATATACTACCTGATTGCCGGCGAAGCTTCCGGAGACCTGCATGCCTCCAACCTCATGAAGGAATTAAAAAAGCAGGACCCGCAGGCCGAATTCCGTTTCTGGGGAGGCGATCTGATGCAGGCTGTAGGCGGAGAAAACGTATCGCATTATAAGGAAAGAGCCTTCATGGGTTTTGTTGAGGTGGTGGTTAACCTAAAAACGGTACTGGGCCATATCAAACACTGCAAAGCAGATCTGGCAGCCCATATTCCCGATGCCTTGATCCTGGTGGATTACCCCGGTTTTAACATGCGTATTGCGGAATATGCTAAATCGCTGAACATACCGGTTTTCTATTATATCTCTCCTCAAATCTGGGCATGGAAAGAAGGACGTATCAAGGGGATCAAAGCTTTTGTCGACCACATGTTCGTGATCCTTCCTTTTGAAAAACCCTTTTACGCCAAACACCAGTACGAGGTCGATTATGTAGGGCATCCCCTGCTTGACGCTGTTAAAGACAGTGTTCCGGATGAAAATTTCGCAACGAAATGGAAGCTGGACAAAGGTCCTCTTCTAGCCTTACTCCCGGGTAGTCGCAAGCAGGAAATTAAGAAAAAGCTGCCGCTGATGCTTTCGGTGATGGATGATTTCCCCGACTACCAGTTCGTACTCGCCGCTGCTCCCGGTATCGACCCGGAATATTACCTGTCATTCACCCAATCTTCCCGGGTTAAGGTGGTTCAAAACGATACCTACCAATTGTTGATGCATGCTGAGGCCGCTTTGGTTACTTCCGGCACTGCAACTCTGGAGACCGCACTTTTCGGAGTTCCTCAGGTGGTCTGTTATAAAACCAGCGCCATAACGTACGCCATTGCCAAACGATTGGTCAAGATCAAATTTATCAGTCTGGTCAATTTAATTATGGATAAGGAGGTAGTTAAAGAGCTGATTCAGGGAGAATTAAATACTTCCAATTTAAGTAAAGAATTAAAGGCCATTGTAGCAGGGGGACTGAAGCGCAGAAAGATCATGGATGCATATGCTGAACTTAAGGCGAAGCTGGGCGACCATGGAGCTTCGGAGAAGACAGCACGGTTAATCCTGCACTATCTGGGAGCCCGCCTGCGCTCATGAGTGAATGGAGTAGCCCAAAGTGTGTGCACGAGCTTCGGCGGGCAAAGCGGGCCTGTGGCCGAAGCGAGGGAGCGGAAGGTCCGGTCACTGAGTAGCCAAACGTAGCTACCGAGTTTGCAGAATCTTTACGGCGTATCGAAGTGAACCCGCCTACGCTCGTGAATGTGTTAGTTAACCCGATGATGTGTGCTCGAGCTTCGGCGGGCGTAGCGGAAGTGGTAGCAGTCAATCCAGATTGACCCCAAACCCAATTGGTTTTCTTGGTTCCTCTGGGGGATTTAACAGCTCATTCAAAGCGTTGAATATTAGCTGAATGTCATTCTCCAACCGTTCCGATTGTTGGTCATGTTGGAGTACCTTATTTTCTATTTGCTCCAGTTTCAACAGAATATCTTTGTTCGTTAAAAACATTTCGCGTAGCCTGGTGTAAACCCGCATGATCTTAATATTTACCTGGATCGCTGTGGGGCTACTAAGTACACTTGACAACATCAAAACTCCATGTTCTGTAAATGCAAAGGGTCGTTTTCTTCGGCCTCCTCTGTTTGATGTCGCAAATTGCGACATCAAACTTTCGAATTCCTCTTCGTTTAGCTGAAACATAAAATCTTCAGGAAACCGGTCTAAATTTCGTTTCACCTGCTCATTCAATCGTCTTGTTTCTACACCATACATTTCCGCTAAATCTTTATCTAACATTACTCTCTTATCTCGTATCAGGTAGATCTTACTGATAACAGACTCATCTGTTAAGGTTATTGCATGGTTCATTGGGTTAGGGATTAAAGTTCATTTTAGTTCCTAACAAAGTTAGTACGACCGATAGAATCCAATGGTCATGGTTCTGTCAAAAATTAATTCTAAACTGAACCGGGGAGCGGGCCTGCGGCCGAAGCGAGGGAGCGGAAGGAGCGAAAATGGTGGTCACTGAGTAGCCACACATTTGAAGTCGCAATTTGCGACCTCAAGTTCAAGCCACCTGCAAGTCATTGACAGGAATCCGAACTTCAATACGCGTTCCTTGCCCTTCGCTGCTTTTTACCTCGAAGCTTCCTTTAAACAGGTCAACGCGGA
The DNA here is from genome assembly GCA_003531115.1 of Bacteroidota bacterium. Lineage (GTDB taxonomy): Bacteria > Bacteroidota > Bacteroidia > UBA8524 > UBA8524 > UBA8524. Next base: position 11,944 of record DQHT01000008.1, read on the forward strand.
AACGGATATTGTTCCAGCCTATGCCTTTCGATGCTTTGATGAGACGGGTGTCGAATCCTTTTCCATCATCTTCCATACTCAGAAAAATACCGGATTTATCCTCAAATAGTCGGATGCTAATCTGTGTGGCTCCGGAATATTTGATCATGTTACTCAGGCATTCCTGATAGATACGAAACACAGCCAGACTGATATCTTCCGGAGGATTTTTTTGAAGCTTTAATTCCGTTCTAAATTCAATTTTATGATTTCCCTTTACACGCTCAACACTTTCTAAAATAGCGTTTTGAAGTCCCAGTTTCAGCAAAGCTCCGGGCATGAGATCATGGGAAATGGTGCGGACCTCTTCCAAAGATTCGTTTAACAAATTAGCCGCCGTAATCAGAAATACCTTTTCATCCTCAGGGGCTTCAACGGCATCTACATGCAATTTGGCAGAAACAATAAGTTGACTTAATCCATCATGAAGTTCTCTGGCAATACGGGCGCGCTCCTTCTCTTCAGCTTCGAGTATGGAACGAAATCGGTTTTGCTCCATCGCCTTGGCACTTGCAGCGAGTAGCTGCCGTTGTTTATTGCGGTAAATCTGGAAGAGGATCACAGTAAGCAGCACGATGACCAGCAAACCTGCAACTAAAACCCGAACCTGCATGCTTTTTACTTCCAGATCCGCATCCTGCACTTCTTTGGCACTTTTTAATTCCAGATTTTCACGGAACTGCTTTTCCGTTTCATATTTGATTTGAAGTTCATTGATCGATCTGCTTAAACTTTCGCTGAATATGGAATCATTCAGCGCCTTTCCTTCCATCAAATGATCATAGGCACGTTGATAATTTCCCTGCGAATAATAAGCCGCCGCCAAACTTATCAGTACATCCTTATGGTCCTTGATCACGCCGATCTCCCTGGCCAATTTGAGGGAGCGCTCCAATAAGGGAAGTCCTTTTTTAAAATCGGAATTTGCCGTGATATACAAATTGCCAAGCTGCGACAAACTGGAAACCATGCCCTTTTTATCCCCCGATTCTTCGCGAATGGTAAGTCCCTTTTTCGCATAATAAAAGGCCGAGTCAAACTGATCTATCCTGGAATAGCCATTGGCCAGGTTGTTCAGTGTACTGGACAGGTAATACGTATTCCTGGCTGTGTCAATATATTCCAGTGCGCGCAGGTATAGAGTGATCGCCTCCCGGTATTTTTTCTGGTCGAAATACACATTGCCCATATTCGACAAGGTGCCGCCATATCCATCCTTATCACCGATCTTCAATTTGATATCCGCACTTTTCTGGTAATATTCCAGGGCTTTATCCGGACTACCCAAATTATAATGGAGAATGGCAATATTGTTTTGTGCATAGGCTATTCCATATTCCCAGCCCAAACTATCATAATACCTCAACGACTGGATCTGCGCCCGCATGGCATCCATAAACTGACCGCGACTTTGAAAGACGATTCCGATCTTGTTGTATAGTCCGCCGAGTCCTTTCAGATCCCCCATCTCCTTGCGCAGGGGCAGCGATTTTTCATAACAAAACAAGGCCGAATCATAAAGGGACTGATCAAAATAGATGATACCCAAGTCATTCCATGCCTGGGCCAAACTTGGCTTATGTGTTGACTTTTTCGCAAATGACAGGGATGCCTGAGCATAGGCATAAGCCAGGTCAGGGTTGGAAAAACGTTGCTCAAAACTGAGGTCCCCATAAATTTTTGCCTTCAGCGTATCGGGAGTTTGAGCGGATCGCGCAAGGTTTAACAGGCTGTCGTTCTGCGCCTGAAGTAAACTGCATGAAACGAGCATTCCAATAAAGAAGCATATCAGGCGCATAGCATCAAAACTAAGTGACGCGCAACGATTTATTCACATAAATTATTGCATTAATGTGGAAAAACTTTGAAAATTTATATTTTAGTCGTAAGTTTGGTTTAATCAACTGGTAACGTACCCTGCCCGATGCATGTATAATGACTCGGAGCTATGAACCAAAAGAGAGTTATGGGGTACATACGTGTACTCCTGTTTATGCTGCCTCTGATCCTGACAAGGGAAACGAATGCGCAGTGCGATCCAACAGTACCTACTTTCTATGTTGACTTAAGCGGAACTCCGGATAGTATCTGGACGAGTGCTGACACAGCCAGAAAAGATTTTTGCTGCGGTACCACCTCAGACAGGTGTGTCCGCTTTATTCTTACACTGGATTCCAATGCCGTGGGGATCAACTTTCATATTGTGTCAGGAGCAATTCCGCCAGGCGCTCTTTATTACCAGATTGGCTGTGGTGCATCGTACGCCGTTGGTGATGATATTTGCCTGAACGGTGTGGGGCCGCATGAAATCACCTTTTGTAAGCCGGGAAACAATACCAATGTGTATGGAATTACATCCATAGCCGAGCCCAAAGTTTCTGACCCCATCATCGTATCGGATGCCTGTAGGGATACGCTCTTTGTAACGAGTCTTGTTGAAGACAGCATCGTGTGGCGTTCCGTGCCGAACCTCCCCTTTTACGATACCTACCTCAGCCAGAGCAGTGGTGAGGATACTGTCATTGTGACTCCCAGCGGAAACTACCCCTCCTATGTCGACTATGAAGTTTGCGGTACCATTTTGGGTTCCTGCGGTGCCAGCAATTTCTGCGATACCGTTCGGGTAACTTTTGTTTCCTCCTTTGTCGTCACGATTTTACCTGAAGATCCAAGCATCTGCTTCGGAGGTTCTCCGGCAGAACTCTACGCGGTCGGATCAGGGGGAATTCCTCCCTATACCTTCCTATGGTCAACGGGCCAATACGACGACACCATTTTGGTCAACCAGGGTACCTACTCCGTTACGGCCACTGATTCCCTGAATTGCGCAGCGGCAGTAGATTCTGTTGTTGTCGACAGCTTTTCCTATACCATCACTGCCAATGCAGGCAACGATACCTTAATGTGTAAAAACGAGTCTGCCATTTTTATTGATGCCGAAGTTACCGGTGTCAGTACCGGAACCTGGCGGGGTGGTGCGGGCACCTTCAGCCCTTCTCCCGACTCCATCGACATGTTCTATACTCCTGACAGCTCCGAGCGCACCTCCGGTCAGGTAACCTTATTCCTCTATACCACAAACAACAAAAATTGCCCGGGTGATACAGACGATGTGCTAATCAGGCTCGAGGAAAATCCGGTTCCGCTGATCCAGGGTCCTGATACCGCCTGCCAGTTTGAAACCGCCTTTTTTTATAATCCAAATCTGGGTTCTTCTATCCAGCAATGGACCGTCTCCACGGGATCCATCTCAAATTCTGCCTCTGCCAATCCAGTCGAGGTTATATGGAATGACACAGGTTTCCATACCTTACAATTACAGATGATCGATACCCCTGGCGGCTGCGATTCCGTTATTTCTTACTCTGTATATGTAGCCAGTTCACCGGTCGAAGCCATTTCGGGGGCTGACACAGCCTGTCAGGTTGTGAATGAGGTGTATTCGGTTCCTTTCCATTCCGGACATACCTATGCCTGGACAGCACAGGGAGGCACCATTTCCGGTTCGGTGAACAGCAACAGCGTAACGATTAACTGGACCGACACCGGCACTGTTATGGCCTCTGTAAGGATCGCCAACGCGCTGGGATGTGATACCCTCATCAGCTTCCCGGTTTATGTCGCCCTGAAGCCCAAACCAGTAATCAGCGGGAACGACAGCACCTGCCTGAATAAGTCCTACACCTACTCGGTTGCCGCACAAAACGGGCATAGCTATCAATGGTCTGTTTCGGGCGGTACACTTTACGGTGACCCCACATCTACAAGCATTGACGTGCTCTGGACCAGTACCGGTGCAGGATCCGTGTCGCTAGTGCAAAGCTCTCCTGAAGGCTGCGATACACTGGTAAGTTTACCCGTAAGCGTACTTTATACTCCGGCTCCCCTTATCGCGCTTCCGAATGATACAGCATGTCAAAATAAGATCTATGCTTATTCATNNATCTATGCTTATTCCATAAGTGCTTCAGCCGCGGAAACGATCCAATGGACCGTGACAGGCGGACAGATCATCGGTGATCCGACAGCCAGCAGCATAAATGTACGCTGGTCGGGACCGGGAACAGGGACCATTACTGTCACCCAGACCTCGCCCTTTGGGTGCGATTCGACCATTACAGCAAATGTGACGATCGTTTCCACTCCGGCTCCCCTTATCCAAGTGCCGAATGATTCCACCTGCGCATTTAAGATCGCCCATTATTCGGTCACTCCTGTTGCCGGAGAGACCTACCTCTGGGAGGCAGCCGGGGGACAGATCATTGGTAACCCTTCCGCTTCTGAAGTCGATATTTTATGGGGAACTCCCGGTAGCGGCACGGTTACCCTTACCCAAACATCGGTTTATGGGTGTGATTCTACCGTTTCAGCCAACATTACCATTGTCTATACCCCACTTCCGCTGATCACGCTTCCCAATGATACAGCCTGCGAGAACAAGATCTACACTTACTCGATTTCAACGTCTCCGGGAGAAACACAATTGTGGTCGGTATCCGGGGGGCAGATCCTTGGTGATCCGGCTGCGGGCGTCATAAACATCCTCTGGGCCGGGCCGGGAACCGGAACAATTACCGTAACCCAGGTATCCGCCTTTGGCTGCGATTCCACGGTTTCAGCCCGGGTTAACATCGTACAAACGCCAAAGCCGGTCATTCAGTTGCCGAACGACTCCACCTGCGCGTTTAAGATCGCTCATTATGCTGTCGATCCGGTAGCAGGTGAAAAGTACCTCTGGCAGGTGAGCGGAGGCCAGGTCATTGGAAGCTCCACGAGTCCGGAAGTGGATGTTTTATGGGGAACGCGTGGTACAGGAAATATTTCGCTTACCCAGACCTCCGTTTATGGCTGTGATTCCACGGTTTCGCAGAATATCAGCATCGTTTATACCCCTGTACCCATTATTACCCTGCCGAATGATACCGTTTGTGAAAACAAGATCTACACCTACTCGGTGAATGTTGGCAGCGGAGAAACGGTTTTCTGGAAGGCAAGTGGCGGACAGATCATCGGAAATACGAACGGCAACCAGGTCAATGTGCTTTGGGCCGGTCCGGGGATCGGGACCCTTGAAGTTACCCTTCGTTCCTCTTTCGGTTGTGATTCGACCATTTCCGAAAAACTGAACATCATAAAAACACCAGTTCCACTCATTTCACCGGGGAATGATACCATTTGTGCATACCGGGCCGCCAGTTATGCGGTAGCATGGGGACCTGGTCAAACCTACCACTGGCAGGTTCAGGGAGGCAGCATTGTGGGAAGTTCAAATTCATATAGTGTAAATGTACTCTGGGGCGGCAGCGGACTGGGAACACTCAGCGTGACCCAGACAAACAGGTATGGATGCGACAGTACCGTGCAAAAAACCGTTCTGATCAAGCCCAACCCTGAACCTGTAATTGCGGGGCCTTCAAAGGTTTGTTTGGATAATCAGGAAACATACAGCACTTACAATGTTCCCGGATTCTATTACCGTTGGGAAGTGCTGGGAGGTACGATGATCGGCAGAGATGACCTGAGCATCATCGCAGTGCTATGGGATGTACCCGGTTCAGGCGAAATCAGGCTCACCCTCACCAATGAACTGGGCTGCGACTCGTCCATCGTCTTAAATGTCCAGGTAAATTCAAACCCGGTCGCCACAATTGACGGGAACTCACTGGCTTGTGCCAATTCTACAGGAAATCCATACTATTTGCAAGACTACGGAATACGAAGCAACAGCCTCAATCAGATCTTTGAATGGTCGGTGATCGGAGGCCAGATCATGCGCGGCATGCAGGACGATACGGTGACCATCAACTGGGATGGTCCCGGATCCCATCCTGTGATCCTTAAACTTACCAATTACCATACAGGCTGCTTTGCTTACGACACCTTCCATGTAAGCGTGGGAACAATGCAGTCACCTCTGATCAGCGCTGAAGATTATACCGGCTGTGTTCCGTTCAGCCTCAGTTTGAGCGAACAAAACGGTGTCGACAGTGTTGATTATCTCTGGACGGTGATCGGTTTGGCGGGATTACAAAGTTCCGAAGCTTCTCCAACCTTTATGTTTTACAACACGGGACTGTATCATGTTCGTCTGATCGTAAAAAACAAATATGGATGCGCGGATACCGCCTTTTATAAGGTCGACGCAACCCGTTTTGTGATCGCCGACTTTCTTATCGTTTCAGCCGATTCGCTTTTCCCCGGGTCGGAGGTACTGTTTGTAAACCAATCGACAGGTGCCAGCGGGAATGAATGGAGTTTCCATGACGGCGTGTTAAACTACACCGTTCATACGAGTAAGGTGTATGAAGAGCATGGTCGTTATCCGGTTACTTTAGTGGCCTGGAACGAGTTGGGATGCACAGACACCGTCACCAAAGAAGTAGTGGTGAAAGCAATACCGGAGATCTTTATTCCCAATGCGTTCACCCCAAATCGGGATTTCCATAACAGGTATTTCACCATCTCCACGCTTTATGTGATCGATATGGATTTTATCATCTTTGACCGTTGGGGGGAGATCGTATACCGCTGCACAGACCTGGATATAAAATGGGACGGGACCTTTAAAGGAAAGCCGGTACCGGATGGCGTTTTCGGCTACTATATGGTCGGGCTCGATGTCAATGGCGACTATGTGATCAGAAAAGGGACCATCACCGTTTTACACTGATCCCAATGAGAAAGTAATTTTCACGGTCCTATTAAGCACTTTCGGTTAGGCTGCGATTGAGAAACGGTAGAAAGCAGGATTCTTTTACCTTTGCGATTTGTAAGATGAAAATCGGAACCCACCTGATCGCCAGGAATAAAGAATATCTGATCTATGGAATTTCCATGGCCCTGGTTCTTTTTTTGCTCAAAATGCTGGTGGCCCATTTTATCGTTTACAATTACCGCCTCGACTTTTTCATCGGTTCCATTGCCATCGTATTTACCGTCCTGGGCGTCTGGTTGGCCCTTAAACTGATGAAGCCAAAAGTTGAAACTCGTATTGTCGAGAAGGAGGTGTATGTGACCGATCCTGACTCCATTCCGATTGATCATGCAGAAATAGCCCGACTGGGAATAAGCAAACGAGAGCTTGAAGTGCTGCAATTGATCAGCGATGGATTAAGCAATGAGGAGATCGCTGAAAAATTATTTATCAGTCTAAATACCGTTAAAACCCATTCCTCCACTCTTTTTCAAAAACTGGATGTGAAAAGGCGGACCCAGGCTGTTGAGAAGGCCAAACGGCTGAATATCATATAGATATAAGTTCCAAATTCCAGGTTCCAAATACCATCCCGAAGGGATTTTCCATACTTAGCCCCGGGTACTACCCGCCGAAGCTTTACGAATAATCAAAGCTGGATAGCGAATTTACATAAAGCGAAGGCGGGTAGTACCCGGGGAATTATGCGCGCTCGAAAAAATCACCCTGAAAGGGTGACACAAAAATGAGGGTATGAACACCTCTACCATGGTTTGTAGAAACACCATTAAATCCATGAAAAACTGACGCTTTTGGTCAACCCCGTTGGGGTTGTTTTATCCTATTCCCATTTCCCCCGGGTACGACCCGGGGCTATAATTGGTGAACCCCATTCGGGGTTGATAGAAGGCACCTTCCTTTTAGATTCCGTTTGGCCGCTCGAAATGACTGACTGCGTAATGAGTGTCGAAGGACCAAGTCCCTATTGGAATTTGGTGCTTGGAATTTGGATTTTGGAAAGTTATCGTCTTCCTCCTACTTTAGTGTGAATTACCACCAAATGGTCAAAATCATACTTTCGTGTGAGTGAAATGGCTGAAAGAGAGGCTTGATTTGCGGCATACCAATTAGAATAAATTATGAAAAAAACAATTGTCGTATTCGGACTCATTTCGGGAGTCATCATCAGCACCTTTATGGGCATTTCCATGTATTTAATGTCGTGCAGCAGCGGCACGGGAGATATGACCCGCAGCATGATCATTGGCTTCAGTGCCATGGCTGTGGCTTTCTCCTTTATTTTTGTAGGCATTAAAAATTTCCGCGACAAGCGCAATAGCGGAAGCATCACCTTTGGCAAGGCTTTTTTAATCGGCTCCCTGATCAGTCTGATCGCCTCAACCCTCTATGTGCTCACCTGGGGTGTGGAATTCCATTTTTTTATGCCTGATTTTATCGACAAGTACTCCGCTATACAAATCGAACAACTCCAGGCAGGCGATTTGAAAGGTACTGAGCTCGAAGAAGCCATTAAAGAGGTTGAGGACAAAAATTACTTGTACAAAAACAATCTTTTATTCTTTGCGTTTACCACTTATACGGAGATCCTCCCTGTAGGCATTTTGATCACCCTGATCAGTGCATTGATCCTGAGGAGGGAGACAGCAGAACCCGGCTTGTCTGAATAGGCGTTTTTTGTAGCTTTGACCTGCATTTAGGTAAAGATCAAAGTCATGGAAAAGTCAAATTCCGAACCCTATGCCGGAAAACCTGCAGCTTGAATTACAAACTAAGGCCTTACTCAGTGAAGCCGAGGCCAAGGAGGTTTTGAGCCATGTCCAGGTGAAAACGCTCAAACGCAAAGAATTCCTGCTCCAACCCGGCATGGTTTCGCAGCATATGCGCTTTATTGAATCGGGAGCTTTGCGCAGTTATACCATCGAAGACGACGGAAGTGAACATACCCTGCAACTGGGTGTTGAAGGCTGGTGGATCAATGACCTGTACAGCTACCTGACGCAGCAAGCAAGCCGCATGTTTATCCAGGCCACTGAACCGGCTGTTCTGAGCCTTATTCCCAAACCGGCTTTGGATGTTTTGCTGCGCAAGCACCCCGGATTGAGCTATTATTTTCTCGACAAATTTCAAAAGGCCTATGTCGCCCTGCAGGAACGTACCCTGGAACAATTGGGGAACGATGCCAAGGACCGCTATACCCGCTTTTGTGAGCAGTATCCCCAATTGGAGCAACGATTTCCGCAGTATATGGTCGCCTCGTATTTGGGCATCACCCCTGAATTTCTGAGTCAGCTTCGCAGCAAGTTCCGCAGCTGAATTTCTTAAAGTAGTTTAATTTTCAGCGATTTCCGTCGGGCTAGGTTTGCCCTATGAAAAATTGGCAAAGAAACTGCGTAGGCGGCGGACTCATCGGAATCTGTCTACTCTTCTTTTCTGAGGCAAGCGGACAAAAACTCCTTGTTTCCCCTGAACTCCTTGGCGGACACCGCTCCCTGGCGCAACAGCATTTCGCTTCCTATACGTTTGGGATATGGGAAGCCCAGCATTTTAGCCTCATCGATTTTGAATATCAATCGCAGCAAAACAACATCTTTTTTATTCGAAACGCTGTTCTGTACCGCTTGCCGAAAAATGTATACCTGCAGGCCGGTATCGGACTAAAAAACCCGGGCTCATTTTATTCCCTCCTGGCTCAGTACCGCTATCAAGCCAAAAGCACACGCATCAGTGTAAGCAGCGGAGTTACCTGGCAGGAAGGGAGCAGTTGGGAAAACAGCCTGAGTGTGGAGCACTACAGTTCAGCTAGCCGAAAATGGCGGGCCTATATGCGTATGCTCCTAATCAGCAATACCCGGGAAAAGGAAGTTTTGCGGGGTATAGCCCAATTCAGACTTGGCATTGCCCGGCAAGAGCACCATGGCGGACTGGCACTCAATATCGACCGGTTTAGCGAAGGAAAACAGCTTTATAATATCGGAATCTTTTACAAAATCAATTTAATAAAACATGAAAACTAGAAACACAGACCTGGGCTTTTTAATGCTCAGAATTTCACTGGGCATTACCATGCTCTTTTATGGATTCAGTAAACTGATCCTGGGTGCCACCTTTATTGAAGAGCACCTGATCTCACTCGGACTCCCCGGCTTTTTGTACTATGGTGTATTCGTTGGAGAGATCCTTGCTCCCCTGCTGATCGTGGTGGGATGGAGAACCCGGCTGGCCGCGTTGATCTATGCTTTTAATATGCTCTGTGCCCTCCTGCTTATGAAAACGGGTGACATCCTTGCGCTCAACAACAATGGAGGCTGGGCCATTGATATGATCGTTTTATACATTCTTGGCGGCATGGCCTTGTATTTCACCGGCGCCGGACGTTTTGCCCTGGGTACAAAAAACCAGTGGGACTAAGATCCACACAAAACACGGAATTATCTTCGCGACTTTAAGCACATTTACACCTTTTAAATATGAATAAGCAACACGGCGACATGTCAAATACAAACATAGAAACGGTAAAAAGGATGTATGAACTTTTTGCCCTCAAAGACAACCAGGCCATTAAAGAACTCTTTGATGAGCATATCGAATGGAACCAGATGAAGGGCTTTCCGGGGGGTGGTCAGTATATCGGGTCAGCGGCCATTTTTGAACATGTGTTTGAAGGGTTTAAAAAAAACTGGTTGGACTGGAAAGCCACCCTCACCCGGTTTATCGACAGCGGGGATGGTGTTTTTGTCATTGGCTTCTATGAGGGTACTTATCGATCAACCGGAAAATACATGAGAGCCGATTTTGCCTGTGAATACAAGGTGAAAAACGGGAAAATCACCGCATTCCATCAGTATACCGACACCTTTCTCATCGCCGAAGCAATGGGGCTTACGGTGTTATAGGGACGCTTTTCGCTTTTATATCAACCATAGGCTCCGGCATCTCCATCAGATCGACAGGATATTGGAGGAGACCGGCGGGCAGAAATAAACCCTGGTCAGTCGTACTAGCAACTACTGACCAGGGCTTAGCGGTGAAAGTACCTTAATGGATGTTTAAAAGTTTAACACTGTAATTAAAGTCACGGGCCATGGTTTTGGCATCCGTGCAAGGGGCATCAATCTCGGCTCCATTGCTCACACTGCCGTAATTATGGAACAGGCGGGCAGGATTTCCCTGCAATTGAATGACCGGAGTACTGCCAGGTTTTATGCTAAGTACTCCGGAATTGGGGAAACTTATTTCACGAACCGATACCACCGAATTTTCTCCTGAAAAGCCTCCCAGGTTGTACATAAACATACCTGACGGAGATTGAGGAGAGGTACCTTCCGCTTTGATCATGATATACCCCGCCATTGCGTTCCAGAACATCCCCTTATCGGGGTCCAGATCCCCAGTTTGAGCGCCAGAGACATTCCTGGTGCTGTCCACACCAAAGGTTATTTCCAGCGCAACATAATCGCCGGCGGGAACATCGGTGAAGCGGATATCCAGGGTGCCGGTGTCAGATGCATCGAGGAGATGGTAGGACTCTTTGGCTGCCCAGTAGGTACCGTTGCTTCTTTTCAGCCTGATATTACTGATATAGTGTTTAAAGCTTGAAAAGGTCATGGAATCGCCTGACATGGGGTGAAACAAAGGTGTATTCAGTTCAAACTTAGCCAGGCTCATGGCCCAGATATACTCCATATCCAGGTGGAATTCACCATAAGTTACCGGTGGTGCCGGTGTGGGGTCATCTTCTTTGCAGGATGACAGGGCGAGCATGGTCATCACACTGACCAGCGCCATTAAAAATTTGTTTTTCATTTTAATAGGATGTTTTGTTGAAAGATTAAAAAAGACACAGATCGATCAACAAAACTCCGGAGGCGGAGTAGGTACCTGTACAGGAACAGGCGAAAATGGATGGTATTGGAATAAAGGAAATTTCAAAAAGCAGGAATAAGCTGACTGAGCAGGCAGTTCGTTGAGCCCGTTACATAATGCAAAAAAATGGAACTCCAGAAGTCCGGGCATAGGCGGTTCTTCCGGTTCGTTTTGTGCGGGAAGCCGTTGAACCAACTGGCACATCCCATTGCACTTGAGCTCCGGTTTGTCTTTGTTTTCGCAGAGCACTTCGGCATAATACGAATAGCGCATACCATAGTCTGCCAATACAAGGGCATTCAATAATGCCGGTGTCAATAAGCTAAACAATAACAGAAAGGCCAATATCCTTTTCAACGCTGCAATCTTGACTATTCAAAAGCACCATATCTTATGCCAATTCATACTGACACGGGTTGAATTTTCAATATAAACATAATGAAAACATCTACCTCAAAAAGCCCAATTCCTCATTTAACCCGCCTTCCTTTGGGTTGGGGTTTCCTTTTCCACTTTCAATTAAGGTGCGCAAACTGCCCTGGATATAGCTATTCCATGCGTTTTCACATATAGCGTAGCATTCGTATTCCGGAACCAAGCCTTCATGGGTAAATTGCGCAGTTGGCATGGTGATCGACCAAAAAATAAAGGAATTAAAGGCACTCAAAACTCAAATGCTCAGTGAGGTGGCCAATTGTTCCTGTTGCGCCACGCAAATCCGGGATGTAAGCTGTCCGATACTGGAATAGCAGATCGGTTGCCTGACTTACTTCTGAAACTCATTTTAATAGTCAATTGAGAAATAAATGCATTTTTATTCCCGGGAAGATGAACAATTGAGTACCGATTGTGGTTAAAGTAGGGATGAATCAAATTATTGGGAAGTTTCTCAAACTGATACGTCCGGAAAAAAAACAACTCTATCAGATCTATGCGTATTCAATTTTTCGCGGCCTAATTTCCCTTTCCTTTCCTCTTGGTATTCAATCGATCATAAGTCTCCTGCAAGCCGGAAGGGTTTCGGCAGCCTGGCTCCTGTTGGTTTTTGTTATTGTAGCCGGGATCTCTTTTTCGGGAATTTTACAGCTATTGCAACTCCGGATTACCGAAACAATACGACAAAGAATATTTGCCCGGGCGGCCTTTGACTTCGCCTTCCGCATTCCCCGGTTTGAGTTCGAAGACATCTCAAAACACAATGCCCCGGAGTTGATGAATCGCTTTTTTGAAGTCCCCATTCTACAAAAAAGTATATCAAAAGTACTTATAGAAGTACCGGCCGCTGTCTTACAAATATTCTTTGCATTGCTTGTATTGTCCTTTTACCAGAGCTTTTTCATTTCCTTTAGTCTGATCTTCCTTTTTCTGGTCGTACTCGTATTTGTTCTCACTGCCAAAAAAGGAATTCAAACCAGCATTGAAGAATCCAAACACAAATATAAAGCGGCCTCCTGGTTAGAAGAACTCGCCCGGGTGAAAGACACCTTTAAGCTGGCAGGCAAAACAGATTTTCACCTAAAAAAGATGGATGCCTTATCCGTTAATTACGTCAAGGCCCGAGAATCGCATTATCGCGTTTTGCATACCCAGTACCTCATACTCCTGCTGTTCAAAATATTCATTAGCGCCGCATTGCTGCTAATCGGTGGCTACCTTGTATTAGAGCAGAAAATGAATATTGGACAATTTGTGGCCGCTGAAATTATTGTGCTATTGATCATCGACTCCTCAGAAAAACTGATCCTAAACTTCGATACCCTTTATGATGTGTTTACCTCCCTGGAAAAGATCGAAGAGGTAAGCGGAATGCCCCTGCAGAAAGAAACGGACGATTTGCAAAGCCCAATGCCTGCTTCCGGGGAGCCAATTCAGGTGGAGTTTAACGCGATCAGCTTTAAATATCCGGGAAATCAAAATAACATCCTTCACGAAGCAAGTACTGTGATAAAAAAAGGTGAGCGGGTTTGTATTGCCGGTGAAAACAGTTCTGGAAAATCGACTCTGCTGCAATTAATGCTGGGACTTTATAAACCCGATTCAGGCACTATTCTGATCAATGGTATCCATGCCGAAAATTACCATCCCGATAAGTTAAACCCCTACCTCGGAAATGGGCTGTCGAAGCACAATCTTTTCGAAGGCACCCTGGCCGAGAATATTTCTCTGGGCCGGGAACATATCACTACCGAAACTATGCTTTGGGCTATACGAAATTCGGGTTTAGAAGCCTATTTAAAAAACTCACCCGAAGGCCTGAATACACGGCTTGAATTATCCGGAAGCCGTCTTTCTGAAAGTATCTATACCAAAATCGTACTGGCCAGAGCGGTGGTAAATCGCCCTAAACTATTGGCCCTTGAATTTTGTATTGAATGTATTGAAAAGGATGAACGTGAGAAAATTATAGATTTTTTGACGGACCAATCCAATAACTGGACCCTCATTATCATTGGCAACGATGATTATCTGATGCACAAAGTTGACCGGGTGATTAAAATTGAGAAGGGGAAAATTTCAGGTTAGTATCCATGCTAAACATCTCTGAAAATAAAATAGCAGACAAAATTCACAGCGGACATTATTCGGTGTTTGCCTTACTGGAAGCAAAAAATAAACGCCTGGTTTTCATTCGGGTGCTGTATTCCCTTCTGGTTTTTTGGGTACTTGTGATGTTCCTTCCCTGGACACAAAACATCCAGTCGAAAGCCTTTGTAACAGCTTTAAAACCAAGCCAGCGGCCACAAACCATCCAATCCCTGATTCCGGGGAAAATCGAAAAATGGTATGTTCAGGAAGGGCAAAGGGTAAATAAAGGCGACACCATTTTGCTGATATCTGAGATCAAGGAACAATACCTGGACCCAAACCTGGTAGAAATAACACGGAAACAGTTAAATATAAAGGAGTTATCAGTAAAATCATACATCCAAAAAATTGAGGCTAACGAAAGGCAAATTGCTGCCCTGCTGGAATCTCAAAAACTAAAATACGAACAGGCACAAAATAAACTGAAACAAGCCTATCTAAAAATTACCGCTGATAGTATAGACCTGATCGCCGCCGAGCTGAACAAAAATATCGCAAGAGAACAATTACTGCGTAGTGAAGAATTGTACAAGTCGGGCTTAAAATCCTTAACCGAATTAGAAACCCGAAGGTTGAAATACCAGGAAACCCTTTCGAAATATATTTCTCAGGAGAGCAAGCTGCTTTCGAGTCGCAATGAGGTTATTAATGCCCGGGTTGAATTAGGGGCGGTACAGGCTGATTACGCCGACAAAGTCTCCAAATCAGAAACAGAAAAATTCGCCAGCATCAGCGCCAAAATGGATGCGGAAAATGAGGTAGTAAAATTGCAAAACCAGATCACGAACTATTTTATCCGGGCAGGTATGTATTTTATCCTGGCACCTCAGGATGGGTATATCAATAAAGCCATCAAAAACGGGGTGGGTGAAACCATCAAAGAAGGAACAGAAATTATCACCATCATCCCTGCCGAATATGAACTCGCTGTGGAAATGTTTGTGGATCCGATCGACATTCCCCTGCTGGAGCTGGATCAGGAAGTGATGATCCAATTTGACGGATGGCCGGCTATTGTTTTTTCGGGTTGGCCGGGAACCAGTTTCGGAACCTTTTCGGGTCGCGTTGTTGCCATCGACCGGTTTACTAGTGCCGAAGGTAAATACCGGGTTTTGGTCAATGCCGATGAAACCGATCATCCATGGCCACACGAAATACGCCTGGGTGCAGGAGCACGAACTATTACTTTGCTTAAAAATGTCCCGGTATGGTATGAAATATGGCGAAAAATAAACGGATTCCCGCCCGACTATTACAAACCCACCACGCTTAAAACAACGAAATGATACTGAAGTTCAGACTGCATTTCACCTGCCTACTTGTCTTGCTGTGGTTTCCGTCTGTTGCCCAGAAACCCGACACCCTCATCCTGACCTACACGGTTTTTATTCGAACCGTCAATGAAAACCACCCCATAACCAAGCAGGCGGATCTGCTTATCCAGGCTGGTTATGCGGGGGAACTATCGGCGCGGGGTAATTTTGACCCGCGCCTTTACTACAGCATCCAGCAAAAACAATTTGACAATAAAAATTACTGGACCATCCAGAACGGGGGCATAAAAATCCCGACCCCTTTCGCCCTTGAGATCAGCACCGGGATCGAACAGAGTCATGGTGCCTTTTTGAACAACGAGAGCATCACCTCAGGCGCCGGATTGATCTATTCGCAATTTTCAATGCCCCTATTGCAGGGATTGCTTGTGGATGAAAGGCGAAATGCGCTGAAACAAGCTAAACTGTACCGTGATCTCACCTATTTAGAGCAGCAGCTTTTGCTCAACGAACTTTTCTCCAAAGCAGCAAAAGCATACTGGGAATGGGTACAAGCATACTATAAAACGGAAATACAACGCGAAGCCGTTCAATTGGCCCAACAGCGCATGGAGGCCGTCAAACAGGCCACATTCCTGGGTGATCTTGCAGCGATCGACACCCTGGAAGCCGGTATTCAGTATCAGGAAAGAAGCGTGACCCTGCAGCAGCAGGAAATGGATTATTATTCGAAAACCCTCTTGTTATCTGTTTACTTGTGGAACGAAACCAATGAGCCTCTGCAACTTTCTGCTACTACCTTTCCGCCAAAAAGTGAAGAACTTCCAAGGGCTGCATTGAGTGACACTATCTTGCAT
Organism: Bacteroidota bacterium; assembly: GCA_003531115.1. GTDB lineage: Bacteria > Bacteroidota > Bacteroidia > UBA8524 > UBA8524 > UBA8524. The sequence goes on from DQHT01000008.1 coordinate 28,278, forward strand.
AAAATTGATTCGCTGGTAAGCTGGCATCCTGCCCTGCTTGCCTATGAAAATAAAAGCAGCCGCCTGGGATTGGATCTGAAATTAAAGCAGGATAAGCTTAAGCCGGTTTTAAATGTAAAGTACAACCCCCTGTTTGAAATTGGCAATTCCAATGCAAGCATCCTATATGGCATAAACAGCTATAAATGGGGTGCCGAATTTCAATTTCCGGTATTCCTTCGGTAGAGTAGAGTGGTAGGAGCACCGTGGCGCCCCTACCTACCCCCTCATCAAACCGTACGTGCGG